>NZ_JAGHWR010000030.1:0-57977 GCF_017746155.1 Xanthomonas sp. D-36-1 | reverse complement strand
AGCCCTGCGCCTGTTGCTCGCGCGCGATCGCCCGCCAGCCGATGTCGCTGCGCTGGAAGGCGCTGGCCCAGTGGATCGGCTTGAGGCCGGCATAGGCGGTGCGCTGGGCGTCCTGCACGCTGTCGCCCAGGGCTGCAACGCACAGCACGCGGCCACCGGCGCTGACCACTTCGCCAGCGGCGTTCAACGCGGTGCCGGCATGGAAGACCTTGGCGCTGGCCGACACCGCGTCCAGCCCGGTGATGACCTCACCGGTGACCGGCGTGTCCGGGTAAGGCCTGGCGGCGATGACCACGCCCAGCGACGGGCGCGGATCCCACTGCGCATGCGCGCCATCGAGCCTGCCGTCGATGGCCGCCTCGAGCAGATCGACCAGATCCGACTGCAGGCGCAACATCACCGGCTGGGTTTCCGGGTCGCCGAAGCGCACGTTGAATTCGATCACCTTGGGCGCGCCATGCGCGTCGATCATCAGCCCGGCGTAGAGAAAACCGGTGAACGGCACGCCGTCGGCGATCATGCCCTGCACGGTCGGTTCGACCACTTCGCGCATCACCCGCGCATGCACGTCGGGGGTGACGACCGGGGCCGGCGAATACGCGCCCATGCCGCCGGTATTGGGGCCGGTGTCGCCGTCGCCGACACGCTTGTGGTCCTGGCTGGTCGCCATCGGCAAGGCATGGGTGCCATCGACCATCGAGATGAAGCTGGCCTCTTCGCCGTCGAGGAATTCCTCGATGACCACACGTGCGCCGGCATCGCCGAACGCATTGCCCGAGAGCATGTCGCGCACCGCGTCTTCGGCCTCGGCCAGTGTCATCGCCACGATCACGCCCTTGCCGGCAGCCAGGCCATCGGCCTTGACCACGATCGGCGCGCCTTTCTCGCGCACATACGCAAGCGCGGCGTCCACGTCCGTATGCACCGCGTAATACGCGGTGGGAATGCCGTGGCGGGCGAGGAAATCCTTGGCGAAGGCCTTGCTGCCTTCCAGCTGCGCGGCCTTGGCGGTGGGGCCGAAGATGCGCAGGCCGGCGGCATGGAAGCGATCGACCACGCCCAGCACCAGCGGCACTTCCGGGCCGACCACGGTGAGCGCGACGGCTTCGCGCTGCGCCAGGGCGAGCAGGCCATCCAGGTCGTCGACCTTGATCGCCACATTGCGGCAGTTGGCTTCGGTGGCGGTGCCGGCATTGCCCGGTGCCACCAGCACCTCGCTCACGTGCGCGGACTGCGCGATCTTCCAGGCCAGGGCATGTTCACGGCCGCCGGAGCCGATGACGAGGATTTTCAAGGCAGTTGCTCGCTAGTACGGGGGAAGGGGGCGCTATCTGCAGCCTTCGCGCTGCAGTGCGTTGGGAAACGGGTAGGTCCAGGTCTTGGTGTCGAGCGCGAACACGTGCGTCTTGTCCAGGGCGACCCCGCAATCGCTGCCGTGCTCGTGGATGCGCAGCGGCCAGGTGCGCGCCTGCGGCGCGCTGTTGTCCACCTCCAGCGCGAAATCCACGTCGAAGGCCTCGGCAAGGCATTGCGCCTGGGTCTGGTCCGGCTCGCGCGCGTCGTCGTCGCAGGCCAGTGCGCCGCTGTTGTCGATATGCGCACGCAGCGAGCCGGCATTGACCAAGCCCTTGGGGCCGGGCACGACCAGATCCTGCGATTCCAGCATCAGGCCCTGGCCCATCCAGAAACTGTGCACGGCAAAGCCGTAGAAATCGCTGCCCAGACGCAGGACGTCCACGCTGCCGGGTTGGCCGTCGCTGCCGTAGCCATCGGCGAGCCGTTCGACCACGACCTTGAAACCGTCGCCATCGCCACGCAGCACGAAGAAATCGATCAGCCCCGGGTTGCCGTGGCCGGCATCGCTGAGGCTGTGGCAGACCGCCAGCAGTTGCTGCACCTGATCGCCCACCACCACCGGCTGTTCGGCGCAGACGTCGCTGTCGGCCTTGAAGCCGTCGGCTTCGCCACTCCACTGCGCGGCCAGGCCGGCCTTGGCGCCGTAGCGCGTGCGCAAGAACCCATCCAGCCGCTCGGTGCGGCTCAGATGAGGGCCATTGCTGGGCGCGGCAGGTGCCGCGGCACCCGGCGCCGCAGCGGGCGCAGGCGCTTGCTTGCACGCGCTCAACAGCACGGCGGTAGCAAGGCACGCGGCGAAACTACGCAAACGCTGCATCGACCTATCCCTGTGCCGGTGACATCAATGCCGGAAGTGGCGCACGCCGGTGAACACCATCGCGATGCCGTGTTCGTCGGCGGCCGCGATCACCTCGCCGTCGCGCATCGAACCGCCGGGCTGGATCACTGCCTTGATGCCGGCCGCAGCCGCAGCATCGATGCCGTCGCGGAACGGGAAGAATGCATCGGACGCCATCACCGAGCCGGCCACGGTGAGCTTGGCTTCCTCGGCCTTGAGCGCGGCGATCTTGGCGCTGACCACGCGGCTCATCTGCCCGGCGCCCACGCCAATGGTGCGGCTGTCCTTGGCATACACGATCGCGTTGGATTTGACGTACTTGGCCACGCGCCAGGCAAACAGCAGATCGCCCAGTTCCGCCTCGTTGGGCGCACGCTGGGTCACCACGCTCAACTCGCCCAGCGACATGCCGCGGTTGTCGGCCGACTGCATCAACAGGCCCGAGCCGATCCGCTTGGTGTCGTAGTTGTTGAGGCCATTGCCGTGCGGAATCTTGAGCACGCGCACATTGGCCTTCTTGGTGGCGTATTCGAGCGCGCCGGCCTCGTAATCGGGCGCGATCAGCACTTCCACGAACTGGCGATCGAGGATGGCCTTTGCCGTCGCTGCGTCCAGGGTGTTGTTGAACGCCAGGATGCCGCCGAACGCGCTGGTGGGGTCGGTGGCGTAGGCCAGTTCATAGGCATCGCCGCAGCCCGCGCCCACCGCCACGCCGCAGGGGTTAGCGTGCTTGACGATCACGCAGGCCGGGGCATCGAACTGACGCACGCATTCCCACGCCGCATCGGCATCGGCCAGGTTGTTGTAGCTCAGTTCCTTGCCCTGCAACTGCTGGAAGGTGGCCAGCGTGCCCGGCACCGGATACAGGTCGCGGTAGAACGCGCCGGACTGGTGCGGGTTCTCGCCGTAACGCAGGTCCATCACCTTGACGAAGTTGGAATTGATCTGCGCCGGGAACGGGCTGCGCGTGGGCACTGCCTCGGCGCTGTCGGCCACTGCCGAGAGATAGTTGCTGATCGCCGCGTCGTACTGCGCCACGCGATTGAACGCAGCCACCGACAGCGCAAAGCGCTTGGCCGCCGACAGCTGGCCGTCGTTGGCCTCCAGTTCGGACAGCAGGTCGGCGTACTGCGCCGGGTCGGTGGCCACGGCCACGCGCGCGAAATTCTTGGCCGCGCTGCGCAGCATCGCCGGGCCGCCGATGTCGATGTTTTCCACCGCTTCGGCCAGCGTGCAATCGGCTTTCACGGTCACCGACTCGAACGGATACAGGTTCAGCACCAGCAGGTCGATCGGCACGATGCCGTGCTCGGCCATCACCGCTTCGTCGACACCGGCGCGTCCGAGCAGTCCGCCGTGCACCACCGGGTGCAGGGTCTTGACGCGGCCATCCATCATTTCCGGGAAACCGGTCAGCTCGGCGACGTCCTTCACCGGCAGGCCGGCCTCGCGGATCGCTTTGGCGGTGCCGCCGGTGGACAGCAGCTCGACGTTGCGCGCCACCAGCGCGCGGGCCAGGTCGATCAGGCCGGTCTTGTCGGAAACGGAGAGCAGGGCCCGGCGCACGGGCAGGAAATCAGAGGCCATCGGTGGGGATGTCGTTGCGGAGCAGCCGATATTGTAGGCTGCGCCAGCGCTCGAATGGACTCAACACTCCGTATGGCCTCGATCTATGCATTGAAGGGACGCTTCCAGGCGCTGCTGCGACCGATGGTGGGCGCGCTGTATCGCGGTGGCATCACCGCCAATCAGGTCACGCTGATCGCAGCGGCGGTGTCGCTGATGGTGGCGACGGTGGTGTTGCACGGCGGCCCCAGCCGGCCGCTGCTGTATCTGCTGCTGCCGGTATGGATGCTGGTGCGCATGGCGCTCAATGCGGTGGACGGCATGCTGGCGCGCGAGTTCGGCCAGCAATCGCGGTTGGGCGCCTACCTCAACGAACTGTGCGATGTGGTGGCCGATGCGGCGTTGTACTTGAGCCTGCTTGGCGTGCCCGGTGTGAGCGCACCGTGGCTATGGATCTTCGCGCTGCTGGCCGCGCTGACCGAATACGCCGGCGTGCTCGGCCTGATGGTCGGCGCCAGCCGCCGTTACGACGGGCCGATGGGCAAGAGCGACCGCGCGTTCGTCATCGGCGTGCTGGGCGTGGGTCTGTCCAGCGGGCTGCTCGGCGCACGCGGCGTGACCTGGGTGGCCATCGCCCTGAGTCTGGCCTGCATGGCCACGGTGTGGCGGCGGGTGCGCGCCGGCCTGGCCGAGGCGCCGGCAGGCGCCTAGCGGCACACCCCGCAGCAGCGCCGCTGGGCGCGCAGCGCGCGGGTGATCTTTGCGATTCAACCTCTTCGACTTTCAGGATGCTTCGATGCGCACAGTGCTAGAGCGCGAGTTCGTCAGTTTCGATGGTGCGCCACTGTTCTACCGGCATTGGCCGCTGCACGATGCCGCTGCGACCGGCACGCCCAGGGCGGTGGTGCTGCTGCATCGTGGCCATGAGCACTCTGGCCGTGTGATGCATCTGGCGCAAGAACTGGACATGCCCGATGCGCAGTTCTTCGCCTGGGACGCACGCGGCAACGGCCGCTCGCCCGGCGTGCGCGGCGATGCGCCGGGCTTCGAGGCGCTGGTGCGCGATCTGGACAGCTTCATCGCGCATCTTCGCGCCACCCACGGCATCGCGGTGCAGGACATCGTGGTGATTGCGCAGAGTGTAGGCGCGGTGGTGGCCGCCACCTGGGTACACGATTACGCCCCGCCGCTGCGCGCGCTGGTGCTGGCATCGCCGGCGTTCAAGGTGAAGTTGTATGTGCCGTTCGCACGCGCCGGATTGGCGTTGCTGCAGGCGCTGCGCGGTAACTTCTTTGTCAACAGCTACGTCAAGCCGCAATGGCTGACGCATGATCCGGCGCGCGTGGAGAGCTATCGCACCGATCCGTTGATCACCCGCCCGATTTCGGTGCGCGTATTGCTCGGCCTGTACGCGGCCGCCGATCGCGTCGTGGACGATGCACAGGCGATCACCGTGCCGACCCAGTTGCTGGTCTCCGGCGCGGATGTTGTGGTGCATCGCGGCCCGCAGGATCGCTTCTACGAAAACCTGCGCTCGCCGATCAAGCAGCGCCACTGGCTGCCGGGGTTTTTCCACGACACCCTGGGCGAACGCGATCGCGATTGCCATCGCGCATATCCGCCAGTTCGTCCAAGCGCGGTTTGCGCAGCCGCCGGTCCGTGCCGCGCTGCGCAATGCGCACCGTGCCGGCCCCAGTTTCGAAGAGGCCGAGCGGCTGGCCTGGCCACCGCAGCGCAACAGCCTGCAGGACCTGCGCTGGCGCGGCGTGCGTGCCGGCCTGCGCCTGGGTGGCAAGCTCTCCGAGGGCATCGCGCTTGGTCTGCAGACCGGCTTCGATTCCGGCAGCACATTGGATTACATCTACCGCAATCAGGCGCGTGGTCGCGGGCCGCTGGGCCGCATGATCGACCGCACGTATCTCAACGCAATCGGTTGGCGCGGCATCCGCATCCGCAGCAGCCATCTGGGCGAATTGCTGCGCGAGGCAGCGGCGCGCTTGCGTGGCGCCGGCAAGCCGGTACGCGTCCTGGACATCGCAGCCGGGCACGGCCGCTATGTGCTCCAGGCGCTGGGCAGCGGCGCACGGCGTGCCGATGCGATCGTGCTGCGTGATTTCAGCCCGCCCAACGTGACCCAGGGCACTGCGCTGATCCAGGCGCTGGGCGCTGGCGACATCGCCCGTTTCGAACAAGGCGATGCGTTCGACCCTGCAGCATTGGCGTCCGTGCAACCGGCACCGACGCTGGCGGTGGTCTCGGGCCTGTACGAATTGTTTGCCGATAACGACCAGGTCGCGCGCTCGCTGGCCGGCCTGGCCGCGGCGGTGCAGCCGGGCGGTTATCTGCTTTACACCGGTCAGCCCTGGCATCCGCAGCTGGAATTCATCGCGCGCGCGCTGACCAGTCACCGCGATGGCGTGGCCTGGGTGATGCGCCGGCGGAGCCAGCAGGAGATGGATGGCCTGGTGGAAGCAGCGGGCTTTCGCAAGGTGGCGCAACGCATCGATGCGTTTGGCATCTTCACCGTGTCGATGGCGCAGCGGATCGACGCATGAGCCACGCTGGGCGCCCAGTCGGTCGTGCCGCGCTGTGGCTGGCGTTGCTGGGGCCGTTTTTCTTCCTCAGTTACGGCCTGGCCAACATGCTGGCCGGGCGGGCGGCGCAGGTGCCATCGGTGGTGTTCGGCTGGGAACGCGGCATGCCGTTCTGGCCGTGGACCATCGTGCCGTACTGGTCCATCGATGTGTTCTATGCGGCCTCGTTTTTTGTCTGCCGCAATCGCCGCGAGCTGGACACCCACGCACTGCGCTTGCTCAGCGCACAGCTGATCTGCGTGGCGTGTTTTTTGCTGTGGCCGCTGCGCTACAGCTTCGTGCGGCCCGAGACCGGGGGCGTGTTCGGCTGGCTGTTCGCGGTGCTGCTGGGTTTCGACAAACCCTTCAATCAGGCGCCATCGCTGCACATCGTGCTGCTGGTGGTGCTGTGGGTGCGCTATGCGCAGCATCTTTGCGGGGTGTGGCGCTGGCTGCTGCATGCCTGGTTCGCAGTGATCGGTGTGTCGTTACTGACCACGTATCAGCATCACTTTCTCGATATTCCCACCGGGCTCGCGGTGGGCTGGCTATGCGTGTGGGTGTGGCCTGAGCGTATCGCTGCACCGTTCGCGCAGGCATGGTTTGCACGCGACCTGCGCCGTTGGCGCTTGGCGGCGATGTATCTGGCCGGCGCGCTGGTCAGCGCTGCGCTGGCGCGATGGAGCGGCGGTGCAGGACTGTGGTTGCTGTGGATCGCCCTGGCCTTGCTGCTGGTTGCGTTGAATTACGCGCTGCTCGGGCCAAGCGGATTCCAGAAGCGCAGCAATGGGCGCCTGAGTCTTGCCGCGCGCTGGTTGTATGCGCCGTATCTGCTGGCGGCATGGTGCAACTCGCGCCTCTGGACGTGGCGCGCCCCGTCGCCGCGCGCGGTCTGCGATGGCGTGTGGCTGGGGCGGATTCCGTTGCCCGGCCAGCGCGACGAGCGTGCTGCGGTGGTGGACGTGTCTGCAGAGCTCTCGTTGTACGCCGCGCAGGCGCAGGACCGTGTGGTGCCGATGCTCGATCTGCTCGCACCGTCGCCAGCGCAGTTGTGCGAGGCGGCGCTGGCGATCGCGCAGGCGCGTGCGCACGGCCAGGTGCTGGTGTGTTGCGCACTGGGCTATTCGCGCAGTGCTGCCAGCGTGGCCGCCTGGCTGGTGCGCAGCGGCCGCGCCCGGGATGTGGATGCGGCCATCGCACAGCTACGCGCCGTGCGGCCGTCGATCGTGCTTGGGCATGCGCATCGCGTGGCGATCGTAGCGGCATGCGGCGTGCAGGACGGCGGCAACGCCATCCCCGAACGGAGAGCGCAATGAACACCTCCCCGCTGACCTTGGCGACCATGCGCGCCGTACTGCTCCAAGGGGCAGCGCTGGACCGCTTCTCACTCCTGCTGCTGGCAGCGGCCATCGGCTTGCTTGGTGTTACGCAGGCGCCGCCATTGATGCAGTTGAGCTATGCCATCAGCGTGCTGGCGGGCGTGGTGCAGCGTTATTGGGCGTTTCGCGTGGGCCTGGATGCCGACCTGCTGGCGGCCTCCATCGCGCATCTCGAATGCTGCGGTGGCAGCGAGCAAGAGGCCGCGCACCGACTCGATGCGGCAATGCATGCCATCGGCCTGCTGGCGAAGCTGCCACCCGCACGCGACTGGGCATCGCGCTGGGCCGGCATGCGCCGCCTGCTGCATTGGCAGCTGGCAAGCGTGGTGGTGCAACTGCTGTCGGTGGCTGCGGCGCTCGCTCTCAGGATCTTCAGATGAGCAACGCACCCGATTCCGCTCAGCGCGAACCGCAACACGCCACGCCAGCGCAGCGGGCGCTGTGGCAGCGGCTGCAGGGCTACCGCTTTGGCCAGGACGACGCGGCGTTTGCGGCCTTCGTTCGGCGCGTGGCCAAGCAGGCACAGTGCAGCACCATGCAAGCGCAGGCGTTGGTGGAGGAGTACCGACGGTTCTGTTTTCTTGCCTGCACCGACGCCCACGACGTCACCCCCAGCCCGTTGGTCGACCAGGTCTGGCATACGCATCTGACCGACACCCGCGAGTACTGGCAGCAGTTCTGCCCGCACGTGCTGCAGACCACGCTGCATCATCAACCCGGACGCGGCGATGCCGGCGAACAGGCGCGTTTCCAGGCGCAGTACCGCCAGACGCTGGAACGTTACCGCACGCAGTTTGGCGAGCCGCCGGCGCAATGGTGGCCTGCGGCGAGGCCGCAGCGATCGACGCGGGATCCGCTGCACGGGCACACTGCCGAACAGACCTTGCAAGCCTTGCGCGGTGCGCCGCAGTTGTCTGGGCCGCAGCGCGGTGTGCCGTATGCCGTCGTCGCGTGGGCAATCATCGCGGTGGCAGTGGGCATGGCCTGTCGCTCGGCCAATGGCGGGGCGCTGTCGCCGCTGCACTGGCGCGGCGTGTATTTCCTGCCGCTGTTCATCGCGCTGATCGGTCTGGCCTGGTCGATGGCGGCATGCTTGCGACGGGCGCTGCGACGCGGCCGCAGCGCAGCAGCACTGGATGCCAGCGAGCTTGCGTATCTGGGCGGCGGTGCCGATCGCGTGGCCGACCTGTGGTTCACCGAGTTACTGGTGCGCAATGCGGTGTATCTGGAGCGCGACGCAACCGAACCGGCACGCCACTGGGTGCGCGGTCACCGGCAGATTGCAGTCCCGCCCGCGCTGGAGCCGGCACTGGAGGCGGTGCGCACCACCGAAGACCCGGTGTTGGCCTTGCGCGCATTGCGCGCGCTGGCCGCACGGCTGGAGCAGCGCCTGATCGACAAGGGCCTGTGGCTGAGCCGGGCGCAGGCGTGGAAGGTGCGTCTGGCATGCACCGCGCCGGTGGCGCTGGTATGGGTGCTTGGCCTGTGCAAGCTGGTTATCGGCGTGCAGGGCAACCACCCGGTGGGCTCTCTGCTGTGTCTGATGGTGCTGACCACATTGTTGGTGCTGGGCTTTGCGCTGGTGCCGGTGCGGCGCACGCTCGGCGGCGAGGCGCGCCTTGCGACGCTGCGTCAGACGCGGCGACGCGATGCCGCGCGCACCGGCGGCGATCCGGGTGAGGTGCTGGCGCTGTATGGCACTGCGGCACTGATCGGAACCCCCTGGGCGGACTACCACAGCCTGCGTACGCCGCACGGCCACCTCGGTGACAGTGGCAGCAGCTGCGGCGGGGGCGGCGGCGACAGCGGCGGCGATGGTGGTAGCAGCGATGGTGGTGGTGGCTGTGGTGGCTGCGGCGGCGGAGGCGACTGATGCAACACGGACAGCAACAGCGGCGGCTGCACTGGGCGCGCGTGCTGCGCGGGCGTGGCGCCACGCCCAATGGCGTGTCGTGGGTGGGCATCGCATGTGCGGCGCTGGCCGGGCTGATGTTCTACATCGGCTTGAGCGCGCCTGCGCGCGAAGGAGCCATGCCACTGCTGCTGGCGGTGCTCGGGCTGCAGGGGCAGCTGTGGTGCAACCGCATGGATGGCATGCTGGCGCGCCAGGCGCGCATGGTCTCGCGCGCCGGTGAGGTCTACAACGATGCGCCCGATCGGTTGTCCGATGTGGCGGTCTGCGTGGGCCTGGGCTATGGACTGCAGGCCGGCCTGCCGTGGGCTGCGCAACTGCGGTGGGCCGCAGCGCTGTGCTGCGTGGCCACCGCAGATGTACGCATGCTGGGCCTGGCCTGCGGCACGCCAGAGCCGCGCCAGGGGCCGATGAGCCGCGTGCAACGCATGCAGTGGTTGTCGCTGGCAGGCGCGCTGGCCTTGCCGCTGCAATGGATGGGCCAGCCGCGTCTTGCGGCGTGGGTGCTGATCGGCGCGCTGACGGTGTTGATCGCCGGTGCCTTGCTGACGGTGGCGGTACGACTGCGCACGATCGTGCGCACCCTGGAGCACAGATGATTGCCCGTTTGATCGCGCGCGCTTGCAGCGGCGCCATTCGTACCTTGACCGGCGCGCGCGCGTTGTGGCGCGGTTGCGCGCCCTCCAACGAACGCCGCGTGTATTACGGCAACCACGCAAGCCACGGCGATTTCGTGCTGATCTGGTCGTCGCTGCCGGCCAGCCTGCGCCATGAAGTGCGCCCGGTGGCGGCGGCCGACTACTGGCAGCGCACCGCCCTGCGGCGCTATCTGATCCATGCGGTCTTCAACGGCGTATTGATCGAACGCGACCCGGCGCAGCGCACGCGCGACCCGATCCAATGCCTGTGCGATGCGGTGGACGCCGGCGATTCGTTGATCCTGTTTCCCGAAGGCACGCGCAACCCGGACGATGGCGTGCTGCCGTTCAAGAGCGGGCTGTATCACCTGGCACGGCAACGCCCGGAACTGGAGTTCGTGCCGGTGTGGATCGATAACCTCAAGCGCGTGATGCCCAAGGGCAAGTGGTTGCCGTTGCCGCTGCTGTGTACCACCACCTTTGGTGCGCCGTTGCGCCTGGATGCGGACGAAACCAAGGATGCGTTTCTGGCGCGTGCACGTGCGGCGTTGCTGGCGTTGTCGCCGGATCAATTGGAGACCCGCGCATGAGCCTGTATGTGTATAGCGGGCAGTTGCAGCAGTCTTCGATGCATCAGCAGACGGTGTGGCTGTTCAGCGGTATCGCGCTGGTGCTGGCAATCGCCACGCTGATTTCCGAAACCCTGCGCTGGCGCGCACGCGAACGCCCCAGCGCCGTGCTGGATAACCTGGTCGCCCGCATCCGTGCGTGGTGGGTGATGGCCGCGGTGGTCGGCCTTGCGTTCGTGTTTGGTCGCGCCGGCGTGATCGGCTTGTTCGCGCTGGTGTCGTTGTTTGCGCTGCGCGAGTTCATCACCTTGACCCCGACCCGGCGTGGCGACTACTACGCATTACTGGCCGCGTTCTACATCGTGCTGCCGTGGCAATACGGCCTGGTGTGGACCGGCTGGTACGGCATGTACACCTTGCTGATTCCGGTCTACGCGTTTTTGGTGTTACCCATCCTGGCCACCATCGGCGGCGACACCACGCGTTATCTGGAACGCACCGCCAAAGTGCAGTGGGGCCTGATGATCTGCGTGTTCTGCATTTCGCATGTGCCGGCGCTGTTGAACCTGGACATTCCCGGTTATGCCGGGCGCAATCTGCTGCTGATCGCCTTCCTGGTGATCGTGGTGCAGTCCTCGGACGTGCTGCAGTACGTGTGGGGCAAACTGGCCGGGCGCCACTTGATCGCGCCGAAATTGTCGCCGTCCAAAACGGTGGAAGGATTCATCGGCGGCGTGTTGTCGGCCAGCCTGCTCGGCATGGCGCTGTGGTGGATCACCCCGTTCGCGCCGTGGCATGCCTTCGGCCTGGCGTTGGTGGCCAACCTGATGGGATTTTTCGGCGGGTTGGTGATGTCGGCGATCAAGCGCGATCGCGGCATCAAGGATTGGGGCCACATGATCGAAGGTCACGGCGGCGTGCTGGATCGCCTGGATTCGGTCTGCTTCGCCGCGCCGGTGTTTTTCCACCTGATTCGCTATGGCTGGGCGTGATCGCCTGCAACATTGCTCGTCAGAAGATCGCAACATGTGCATCGCGTGCCGTTGGCACCTGCAGCATCGGATCTGCGCAGCGCGTCGGTCGGCCGCCGCGTCTGGCCAACCGGAAGGCTGACCCGCACGAAACCACGCCGTGACCGGGAACCCGTGCCCGCACCGTCTGGCAGAAGCACGCTTTTACGATTCCCGAATCCCGAATCCCGAATCCCGAATCCCGAATCCCGAATCCCGAATCCCGAATCCCGAATCCCGAATCCCGAATCCCGAATCCCGAATCCCGAATCCCGGGCCTACGTCAGCCCGTACTCCTTGAGCTTCTTGCGCAAGGTCGCCCGGTGAATGCCCAGCAGCGCCGCAGCGCGGCTCTGGTTGCCTTCGCAATGGTTGAGCACTTCCACGAACAACGGGATCTCCATCTCGCGCAGCACGATTTCGTAAACATCGTCCGCGTCGCTGCCGTCCAGGTCGCGCAGATAACGGCGAACGGACTGGGCCACGTGTTCGCGCAGGGGCGACTTCGGGGCGCCACGACTGGTGTCAGGACGAGAGGGGGCTGCGTTCAAAGGAGGTTCCCAGTGTCACGAAGCCGGGACGCGTGGCCGGCGAGGGGGAGTGAGTCTAGCGCGTGACCTGATCGCTCGCCACGCCCATGTGGCGGTCGCGCCCGTTCACCGGAAGTCGAAACTGAAGGCGGCAGTGCTCGCGGCCGGCTCGCGCACCCGAAACGCGACCTGCACTGCCTGACCTGGCGCCAGCGTGTCCTGCACAGGCGGCGATGGTCCCAGATACTCCTGCGGCGACAGGATGCGGGTGCCGATCACCCGGCCGTCGGCATCGGACAGCGACAGCTGCAGCCACGGCCAGGCCTGTGCCCAGCGCGCGTCGTTGCGGAAGCTGGCCTGGATCTGCAACACCCCGGCCATACCAGGCAGCGGGCGCACGTCGCGGTTGAGCAGGGTCAGCGCCTCCGGCTCGCGCCAGGCCGGCAGGCTGCAGCGCGGCAGCGTGCAGGCCGTGCCGACCAGCGGCCGCCAGCGGGCGTTGGCGGCCAGGTGCGCGCGGTCGGCGATGACGATCTGCACTCCGAGCACGCCGACCAGCCCGACCAGCAGCGCCCACTGGCGCCCGCTGGCGCGCAGCCGCGGCCGGGCGATGCCACGCCGCGCAAAGGCGGGCGCGGCCAAGGCGGGAGTGGGCAAGGGCTGCAATTGCGCAGCGGTGGTGCGGGGCGGCGCGACGCCGGCATCGGACGGCGCGTCCTCGCCTGCCGATGCGCTGCCCGTGCCGAGTTCGGTGGTTGCCGGGTCGGGATGGCTGGAGGGCTGGCCCGGCTGCAGCCTGCCTTCGGGTGTGTTCGCCGTCTGCTCGCTGGCGCTGGTGTCGGCTTGTGTCGCGGCCGCCGCTGTCGCCACAGCCGCTGTCGATCCCGCCGGCGCTGCTGGCGTTGCGACTGGAGCCTCGCCTGCCAGCGGGCTCGGCGTACCCGCTGCATCCCGAGACGACAGGTCTGCAGGCGCTGACGCACGGAGCGCGCGTTGCTGCGCGGAATGCAACGGGGCAGGTGCAGTCCGCGCGGTGTGGTCCTGGAGCGCGTCAGCACCGGCCGCGGCCAGCCCGTCGTCGCCCGCTTGGCCATCGCTGGCGGCCGACACCGGGCGAGATGGATCGAGCATCCCATCAGGGACGTGTCCGGTTGCGGGCGCGGTCGCCGAAGCGGACGGCATCGCGCTGCCGGGCGCGGGCAGTTGCGGCTGGCCGGACACCGGCGCCTGGAGACCAGCGTGCCCGGGCGCAGCCGCTGCGCGCTGCGGCGATGGCGCCACCGCTGCAGCAGGCGATGGCACGTGCGGCGCCGGTAGCGCGTCCACCTGCGGCGGTGTTGCCGGCGGCAACGCGGGGCCCGCGGCCGGTGCGGCCTGCTCCCACGGCTCCCCAGGCGGAACCACCGGGGTCGGAACCAGCGGCGGAGCAGCCGGCGTCGCACGCAGGAACGTGGCCAGGGGGCGGCGCGGTGGCGGAGTCTCGGACATCGGCAGGCGTGCAGCGGGAAGACCCCTATTCAACCACGCGCACGTCCACCGGCGAACCTGTGCCGATGGCGATGCGATCGAGCCGCAGCGCGCATGCCTGCAGGTGTTCGTCTCCGGCCCACACGGTCATGGCCCCGTCTGCGCCGATGTCGACGCAAGGCGCGCAGCGCATGCCTTCTCCGATAACGGCCGCCTCCACATCTACGCAAGCCGACCAATACGGCCAGGCGCATCCAGGATCAGGAGACGACAGCTAGCGGAAACACGGCCTTGGAATTTCGGCGCCGATCACGTCAGCTCGCCGATTCCCGATTCCCGATTCCCGATTCCCGATTCCCAATTCCCAATTCACCGCCTGCGCCGCGTCTTGCCTTCGGCCAGCAACAGATCCAACAGGCCGGCGCGCTGGCGCGGCGTCAGGGTGTCGAAACGCGTCAGCAGCACGCGTTGCTGGTCATCCAGGCGGCGGTACTGCGCCGGTTCTTCAGCGATGGCCGACACCGGCGGGCCAAACACGCGGTCGCCGCGGCCGGTGGCCAGGTATTCGAACGCCATGCCGCTGCGCCTGGCCAGGCCGATCAGGTTTTCCACCGACGGTGCGGTGCCTTCGGCCATCTCCCATTGCGCCACCGCGCTGCGGGTGACACCCAGCTCGCCGGCCAGGGCTTCCTGGGTCAGCTTGGTGAGGCTGCGGGCTTCGCGTACTCGTTCGTACAGCTTGCTCACACGGCACCGTTGGAGGGCAGGCAGGGGCCGGAGATATAGCCCTAGCAGCGCCCGGAGATAGTTCGTATGACTTTCATATAGCCATATGTTTGCGATACTGTCTGTCGATCCATGATGGTCCCATCACAGCGAACTCAAGGAGGATGTTCATGGTCGAGCCCGCCGTTCGGAAATCCGATCCCCAGTGGCACCGTTCGCCCCCGTCCGCCGCGCCCGCAGACGCGCCGTGGCCGGCCCATTCGCCGGTGGACCCTGCAGTCAGGCGTTTTCGTGGTGCGGCCCGGTATGCGATCTGGCGGCGTGGCGCCGAGTGGACTGCCGTGGCCGATGGTCCGCACTGGTCAGCAGCGCTGGCACCGCGCGTCTGGGCGCTACGCCAGCGGCACTGGCCGCTGCTGGCGGTGAGCGCGCTGATGTTTGTGGGGGCCGGCGCTGTGGCGCTTGCAGGTGTGCAGGCGTGGTCGCCCGTGGCCTGGACGGCGTTGCTGGCGGCCGAGGTGCTGCTGCGGGTCTGGGTGGCCCGGCAGGCCGGGCCGTGGCGCACGGCGGCGCTGCACCGCAACGGCTGGCAACCGGTGACCCGGTTGCGAGCGATCAGCGTGGCCGATGCAGTGACCACCGCGCAGATTCGCGCCGGCCGGCCACAGCGCTAGCCGGCGTGGACGATCAGCCGGATCAGCCGGATCAGCCGCGGCGCACGCCGTCGATCCGCATCCAGTCTTCGTCGCGTTCGCAGCGCAACTGTTCGAACCAGGGGGCGTAGCGTTTCAGCAAGTCGTCTTCCTGGCCGTGCAGGATGCCCGACAGCGCGATCCGTCCGCCCGGCGCCACGCGCGCGGCCAGGGTGTCGGCCAGGGCGTCCAGGGCCGAGGCCAGGATGTTGGCCACCACCACCTGGTAGGTCTGCACCGGTTCGTCTTGCGGCATGTAGACCGTCAGCTGCGCGTCCACGCCGTTGCGTTGTGCATTGTCGGCGGTCGCCAGCAGCGCCTGCGGGTCGTTGTCCACGCCGACCGCGCCGCTGGCGCCCAGCTTCAGCGCGGCGACCGCCAGGATGCCCGAGCCGCACCCGAAATCGAGCACGCTGCGGCCCTGCAGCTCGCCGCTGCCGGCCAGGCTGTCCAGCCAGCGCAGGCACAGCGCGGTGGTTTGATGGGTGCCCGAGCCGAACGCTAGGCCCGGGTCCAGCCGCACCACGGCGGCATGCGGGCTGTCCGCGGCTTCGGGCAGCGCGTGATTCCACGGCACGATAAAGATGCGTTCGCCAAACTGCATCGGCTTGAACAGGTCCATCCAGGCGCGTTCCCAGTCGCTGTCTTCGACCATGCGAAACGCCACCTGGCTCCAGTCCAGGCCAGGATCGAAGGCTTCCAGCGCTGCCAGCACCACCAGCGCGTCGCTGTCGCCATCGAACAGCGCGGTCATTGTCAGCCGGTCCCACAGCGGCATTTCGCCCACACCGGGTTCGAGAATGGCGCGCTCGTTGCTGGTATCGGCATCGGCGTCGAGCATGGTCACGGCCAGTGCGCCCACATCGTCCAATGCGTTCTGGAAACGGGGAAGGGTGACCTCGGAACAGGAAAGCGTCAGTTCAAGAAACGGCATCGTGGCGTTGGGCAATTCGAAAGCACGCATCCTAGACCATTCGTGCCGGCGTGCCTGCCGCACCGCAGGCGACGGCATGACGCAGGCGCCGTCGACCTGGGCGGTGTGTCTTCCCCATGCAGGCGGTGAAATATGGCCTTGCCGATCAAGATGCGTCCGCTGCCAAGCGGACGGCGTGCTGCTGGCGAATGGACAATCGCTTGGTGTGGCGCTGCATGGACGCGTATCTGCGGTTGGATGTGGTGCCCTGCGTGCGGAGGGCGGTAGGCCGATGCCGCCGCACTTGACGCTGAACCGATGATGCTGTCGAGCGATCGAGCACGGGCTTGTCGACGGCCGCGTCGAGCAACCGGGACGAGACGTTGCTTCCTTGCGCAAATGTGCAGTCGCGTGCGCAGGCAGCTGCCTTGTGTGCTGCCGTGTTCCGTCCTGCCGTGCAGCGCGATGCGTGTGGGGCGATGCGTCCACCATGACACGACAGCGCTGCAACTGGGCACCGCCGCATCGGCGAGGCGACGTTGCCAACTGGCAGGCTCGGTCAGAGGCGGCTCTCTTCAAGATGCGCTGCTGTCGGATGCGCAACCTGCGAGATCGATCTCGCATTCGGAATTTGCAACCGATCAACGCAGCAGCAAGCCGGCAAGCAGCCGAGCAACATCAGCACCAACACACACCACAGCACAAGCAAACAGCACAGCGCAGCACACAGCACACAGCACACAGCACAGCGCAACCGAACGCATGCAGCGCGCCACTCACGTGCAGTCCGCGCAGGCCGTTACGCATGTCGCCCCATTCTCGACACCTCCACTGGCAGCGTCTGCTTGGCGGCGGCTGTGCGCGTGGGTGGGTGCTAGACTCCGCGCCGTCGCTGCGGGTGGTTCCGCAGCAGGGTCGCCGTCATCCATGCCGCTCGCTCGTGCCCGCCATCTCTGGCTGCTGCTTGCTCCCGCTGCGCTTGCGGCGGCCGCGTGGTGGCATGTGCGCGCGCAACCTGCCGAGCGTGATGTCGACCGCATGGTGCCGGTTGCTGCACAGGTGGCGCCGGTTGGCGCTGCCACACCGCAGCCGCACGCAGCGACCGAGCACAGCGCCGCGTTGCAGTTGCCGCATCGCGATGCGGTGGAAGCGCAACCGGATCTGTATCGCCACGCGCAGCAATTGCAGCAGCAGGTGCGTGCCGGCGATGCACAGGCCGGGTGGCGCTTGAGCCGTGTCTACGATTACTGCGCGCCCTATGCGGCCAGCCCGTCCGGCTATGCCGCCGACAGCGCATGGATCGCCGCGCAACACACGCCGGGAGTGGCAGCGATGCATGCCGCACGCGAGCGCCTGGCGCAGCGTTGCGCCGGCTTTGCCCCCGCCGACGGGCTGGGTCCGCGCATGGTTGCGCAGCAACGCCTGGCTGCGGCGCGCGCCGGCAGCCTGGCTGCCGAGGCCGCCCTGCTGGCGTTGGGCGAACCGTTGCAGGCATCGCCCGGCTACAAGCGCGCGCTGGTGCAACGCGTGCTGGCCTCGCGCGATCCCGAGGCCTATCTGGCCCTGGCCCCGGCGATGGGCGCGCGGGCCAGCGGCGATGACAGCCTGCAAGGCTATGTGGCCGGCGATCAGTTCGCCGAGCTGGCCTGGCAAGTGGCTGCATGCCGGCTGGGGCTCGATTGCAGCGCCGGCAGCACCTTGGTCACCAGTTATTGCGCCAACGCGGGCATCTGCTCGCGCGACAGCGCACAGGATTTCGTGTCGTTCGTATTCGATGCCGCGGTGCCGCGGCAGGGAGCAGACAGGGTGGATGAGATGGTCGATACATTGGTCTCCGATCCGGGAGCGCAGTCATGAATTACCGTCGGTTGGCGCATGGCGCCAAGTTCTGGTTATGGGTGGCGTTGTTCGTGGCGTATTCGGCGGCGGCAGTGAGCATCGTGATGATCGATACCGCCGATCACCGGTACCAGCCGCTGTCGGTCAAATCCACCAGCGTCACCGCCGACGAACAGCAGCGACGGCATGGCGCAAGCCAGGTCGCTGCGGTGTACCGCGCCAGCAGTGCCATGCCGTTTTCCACCTTGCCGGCTGGCTCCACGTTCCAGGTGGTGTGGCCGGACGGTTCCACCGAAACCATGACCGTGGTCGACCCGTCATCGGCCAGCGGCATCGTGCCGGTGCCCGGCAGCCAGCAGGCGCCTTCGCCGCGGCGGTGAACGGTGCGGCGCGTTGCAGATCGACATTGCCGCAGCCGCTGCGTCTGCGGTAGCGCAGGCGGCGACGGCGGCTAGCTGCGGCCGCAGCTTTCGTCATTCTCACGTGTGCACACGACCGAGGGTCTGCAGATCGGATCCAGCGCTGGCTGCCCCATCCGGGCGTCGAACCCTGGGGCTCTGTAGGAGCGCACCCGGGCGCGACCGGGCTTACCGATAAAGCCAGGTCGCGCCCGGGTGCGCTCCTACGCATGGACCGGCTGGCGACAGGGCTGGTGGCGCGACGCAGTGTCGGCGCGATGCACCGGGAAACAACAAAAAAGCCCGGTTTCCCGGGCTTTTTTGCTTCATCGCTGCAGCGGCAGGCGCGATCAGGTCAACGCGATCGACTTGTTCTTGCGCTCGGCCAGGCGCTTTTCCAGGTAGTGGATATTCTGCCCGCCGGCCTGGAAGCCCTTGTCGCGCATGATGCGCTGCTGCAGCGGGATGTTGGTCTTGATGCCGTCCACCACCATCTCGCTCAGCGCCACGCGCATGCGCGCAATCGCGGTCTCGCGGTCCGGGCCGTGCACGATCAGCTTGCCGATCATCGAATCGTAATTCGGCGGGACCTTGTAGCCTGCGTAGATGTGCGTATCCACGCGCACGCCCGGGCCGCCGGGCGGATGGAACGCGGTGATCAGGCCCGGATTCGGCATGAAGGTTTCCGGGTCTTCGGCATTGATACGGCACTCGATCGCATGCCCGCGCAACACGATGTCGCTCTGCTTGATGCTCAGCTTGTGGCCGGCGGCGATGCGCAGCTGTTCGCATACCAGGTCGATGCCGGTGATGCGCTCGGTGACCGGATGCTCCACCTGGATACGCGTGTTCATTTCGATGAAGTAGAACCGCCCGTTCTCGAACAGGAATTCGAAGGTGCCGGCGCCGCGGTAGCCGATGCGGATGCAGGCGTCCACGCAGACCTTGCCGATCTCGTTGCGCAGTTCTTCGGTGATGCCCGGTGCCGGCGCTTCTTCCACCACCTTCTGGTGGCGACGCTGCATCGAACAATCGCGTTCGCCCAGATGGATCGCACCGCCCTGGCCATCGGCGAGGACCTGGATTTCCACGTGGCGCGGATTTTCCAGGAACTTCTCCATGTAGACCTGATCGTTGCTGAAAGCGGCCTTGGCTTCGGACTTGGTGGTTTCGATGGCAGCCTTCAGCGCCGCCTCCGAATGCACCACGCGCATGCCGCGTCCGCCGCCGCCGCCGGCGGCCTTGATGATCACCGGGTAGCCGATTTCGCGCGCCACCTTGGTGTTGGCGACGATGTCATCGCCCAGCGGGCCGCCCGAGCCGGGCACGCACGGCACGCCGGCAGCCTTCATGGCGCGGATCGCTTCCACCTTGTCGCCCATCAGGCGAATGGTGTCGGCCTTGGGGCCGATGAAGATGAAGCCCGATTGCTCCACGCGCTCGGCGAAATCGGCGTTTTCCGAGAGGAAGCCGTAGCCGGGATGGATGGCCTGCGCATCGGTCACCTCGGCCGCGGCGATCAACGCCGGGATGTTGAGGTAACTGTCGCTGGAGGCGGCCGGGCCGATACAGACCGACTCATCGGCCATGGCCACGTGCTTGAGGTTGCGGTCGACCGTGGAATGCACCGCGACCGTGCGGATGCCGAGCGTGTGGCACGCGCGCAGGATGCGCAGCGCGATTTCACCTCGGTTGGCGATGACGACTTTATCGAGCATGGGAATAGGGAGTCGAGAATGGGGAATGGGGAGATGCGGGCTTCATGGCGCGGCTCCGCGTCTGCGTAAGGCATTCATCAATGCAGTGAGCTTGGCGAAGACTTGGTCGACCTGTCGGCTGACGATGTCTTCGTCTTCGGTATTGCTGTAGCCCAGTCGGACGGCGATTTGGATCTGTGTATCCAGTTCGGAGAGCGAGCCGCGCGCAATCGAGAGAAATCGCGCGTAGTCGGGAGTGGAGCGTCTCGCCGCACCTTCGGCGATATTCGATGGAACGCTGACGGCCGCACGGCGCAGCTGCGCCGTCAAGCCGTAGCGTTCCTGCTCGGGAAAGACATCGGTAAACCGATAGATCATTTCAACCAACTCCATGGAATCGCGCCACGCCTCAAGACGTTCATGAGGCCGCTTTGCCGATTCCCCATTCTCCACTCCCGATTCCCGGCGCTTCAGCCAATCACAAACAGCGGCTGATCGAATTCCACCGGCTGGCCGGTTTCGCCGAGGATGGCGACGATGGTGCCGGAGGCGTCGGCTTCGATGGGGTTGAACATCTTCATTGCCTCGATGATCGCCAGGGTATCGCCGACCTTGACCTGCTGGCCGACGGTCACGAACGCCGGCTTGTCCGGGGAGGGCGAGGTGTAGAACGTGCCGACCATCGGGGCGCGCAGCACGTGGCCTTCCGGCAGTGCGGCGGCCTGCTTGGCACCGCCGGTGGAGGCTTCGGTGGGCGATTGCATCGGCATGGTGGCCGCAGTGGCCGGCGCCTGGGCGGCGGGGGCTGGCGCGTACTGCTGCTGCACCGGCGCGCCCAGCATGGCCGCGCCCTTGGGCACGCGCGCCAGGCGCACGCTTTCTTCGCCTTCCTTGATCTCGATTTCGGCGAGATTGGATTCTTCGAGCAGGTCGATCAGTTTCTTGATTTTGCGGAGATCCATAAGGGCCTCTGGAAGTGAAACGGTGGGGAGTGCCGGCGGATGCCGGCGGAATGGGATTAGGACGCCGGCGCGCTGGCCGAGGTCGATGCGGCAGGGGTCATGCGTCGCGCTCCAGGCGCGCGATCACCGCTTCCAGCGCCAGCCGGTAGCTGTCTGCGCCAAAGCCGCAGATCACCCCGTCGGCCTTGTCGCTGAGATAGCTGTGGTGCCGGAACGGCTCGCGCGCGTGCGGGTTGGACAGATGAATTTCCACGAACGGCAGCCCCACGCCCAGCAGCGCATCGCGCAGCGCCACCGAGGTATGGGTGAAGGCAGCCGGGTTGATCAGGATGTAGGCGGTGCCGTCCTCGCGCGCGGCGTGGATGCGCTCCACCAGCACGTGCTCGGCATTGGACTGCAGGCAGTGCAGCACGTGCCCGGCCGCTTGCGCGCGGTCCACCAGGGCCGCATCGATCTGCGCCAGCGTGGTACGCCCGTAAACCTCCGGCTCGCGGGTGCCGAGCAGGTTGAGGTTGGGGCCATGCAACAGCAGCAGATGGGCCATGGGATCCGGAAGAGCGGAAAGGCCGGAAGTCTGCGCGATGTCGCCGATGCTGTCCAGTTCGACGAACTTAGGTCTGTTTGAAACGATCGTTTTAAATTTCGAGTGGTTTGGGCGGTGGCGAATGGTGGCAGGCATCAGGGCGCCACAGGTCATAGTGCCGGCTCTGAATAGCCCCAGCCCGATGCGAGCCGAACCGGTAGCCGGCCGTGCGCACCCGTCGCGCAGCGTTTGCGCTCCGGCGCGATGGAGGCGCCATCCCGGCCGGTCGCGCGGTAATCGCTGCTGTCGGCATCCTCTCCTGTCGGGCGTCAGAATGTTGTGCCGGCGGCAGCAATTCGGTGAGTGTCCGGCTTGGCGCGGGTGCCGGTCTACAGGGTTCGCAACATCTTCGACCTAGCCCGCCAACAGACTGCCGCCGAGGTCACCAGCCGCAGCGAAGGCGCGCCTCACCGCGCTGCGCGCAGCAAGGCATCTTCGGTAATGGCGCCGGTCAGCACGGTCGGCAGGATCGCCGGTGGGGCGCCGGGGCCGTAGACCACGTACAGCGGCACGCCGACGGCCTGGTGCTGATCCAGGAAGGTGCTGATGGCGGGGTCGACATTGGTCCAGTCGCCCTTCATGTAGACCGCATCGACGCGGCGCAACGCGTCGCGGAATTCGGCGCTGCTCAGTACGTTCTTTTCGTTGGCCTTGCAGGTCACGCACCAATCGGCGGTCATGTTGACGAAGACCACGCGGTTGTCGGCACGCAGGCGGTCCAGCAACTGCGGCGAGAACGCCACCACGCCCTCGGTCGCGGTGGCCGCCGGCAGGCTCAGGCGCGTGACCGCGACCACCGGCACCAGCGCCAGCACCAGCATCGCCGCGGCCAGGCCCATGCCCAGTCGGTGGCTCTTCCAGCGGCTGCGCTCGAAGCACCACAGGCCCAGGGCCAGCAGGGTGGCGCCGACCAGCATCAGGGCCAGCGCATCCACGCCGCGCTGCTTGCCCAATACCCACAGCAGCCAGATCGCGGTGAGATACATCGGGAACGCCAGCACCTGCTTGAGCGTTTCCATCCACGCGCCGGGGGTGGGCAGGCGCCGCGCCAGCGAAGGCACGAAGCCGATCAGCAGGAACGGCAGCGCCAGGCCCAGGCCCAGCGCCAGGAATACCAGCATCGCCAGCAACGCCGGCGCGGTGAAGGCGTAGGCCAGCGCCGTGCCCATGAACGGCGCGATGCAGGGGCTGGCGACCACGCAGGCCAGCACACCGGTGAAGAAGTCGCCCAGCGGCCCGTTGCGAGCGGCCAGCGACTGCCCGATGCCGCCCAGGTTGGTGCCCAAGGTGAACACGCCCGACAGGCTCAGTCCCACCGCGAACATCAGATAGGCCAGCGCCGCGACGAACCACGGCTGCTGCAACTGGAAGCCCCAGCCGGCGGCCTGCCCGGCGGCGCGCAAGCCGATCACCAGCCCGCCAATGGCGGCGAAGGACACCAGCACGCCCAGCGAGTACCAGATCGCATGGCTGCGTGCGTGGCCGCGGCTCTCGCCGCTGTGCGCCAGGCCCAGCACCTTCAGCGACAGGATCGGCAGCACGCAGGGCATCAGGTTCAGCACCAGCCCGCCAAGCAGCGCCAGCACCAGCATGCCCAGCAGGCCCTTGTCGGTATGCGGCGGCGGCGTGCGTTCCGGATTGCCGGCCGAGGCATCGGCGACCGGGCCGGCAGTGCTGGCGGCAGGCGCGGGCTCGATCGGCGCCTGGCCCGCGGCCAGCGGCGAAATCATCAACGGCGCAGTCTGCGCCTGGTTCTGCGGCGACACGGTTCCGGCCGGCACATCGAGGGCGACGCGGCGGGTCATCGGCGGATAGCAGATACCGTCGGTCTGGCAGCCCTGGAAGGTGGCCACCAGGGTCACGTGGGCCGGATCAGGTTTATCGCGCAGCAGCGGCAAGGTCACTTCGGCCTGGTCGAAATACACCACCACATCGCCGAAATGTTCGTCGCGGTGGGCCTTGCCCTGCGGCCAGCGCGGCAGCCCGGTGCGCACGCCGCCGGCGCCTTCCAGTGCCAGCGAGGTGCGGTCGCGGTAGATGTAATAGCCCGGCGCCGGGGTGAAGCGCAGCAGCAGGCTGTTGCCGTCGCCGACGATGGCTTCGAAGTTGAACGCCTGCTCGGCCGGCAGCGGCAACGCGTCCACGCCGGCGGCCTGGCCGGGGGCGCCGAACAGGCGCGGGCCGGCGGCGCTGCGTGGCACCAGCGCGCCCAGATTTTCGCGTGGCGCAGCAGCGGCCTGCGCCCCGGTGGCATCGGCCGCTGGCAGGTCCACGCGGATTTCGCGCCGCTGCGGCGGATAGCACACGCCGGCATCGGCGCAGCCCTGGTACTGCACCTGCAGGACGGCGGTCTGCACCGCCGGGTCGGCCTTGCCGGCCAGGGTGGCCTGCAGTTGCCTGCGGTAGGTCTGCACCTGGCCGAAGAACTCGTCGTGCTTGCTCTCGCCCTCCGGCAGCGCCAGTTCGCCTGCGGCAAACCCCTTTCCGGCCTTGACGCTGATGCGGTGGCGATACAGGTAGTAGCCCGGTGCGATCTTCCAGTTCAGCGCGATGCGGTCGCGGCTGTCGGCGGTGGCGCTCAGCGCGAAGGCCTGGTCCACCGGCAGCAGGTCGGCTTCGGTCACGGCGGCCTGCGCGGGGGCGGGCGCCAGTACCGCCAGCGGCGCGGCGAGCAAGGGGGCGGCCAAGAGCGCGCAGCGGGCGATCCAGCGAGACAGAGACTTCATGGACGTCAGAATTCCTTGCGGGTTTCGGCCCGGACCCAATCGAGATACGCCGGCAGCCCGGCGCTGGCTTGGACAGCGACCGCCTCCGGCAGTTCATACGGATGCAAGGCCTGCAGCCGCGCGATGGCGTCGGGCAGGCGGTCGTCCCAGGTCTTGATCAGCAACTGCACCTCGGTGCTGCGCTCGATCGCACCGTTCCAGCGGTACAGCGATTGCACGCCGGGCGAAAGGGTGACGCAGGCGGCCAGCCGTTCGTCGAGCAAGGCCTGCGCAATGCGCTCGGCGCTGTCGGCATCCGGGCAGGTGCTCAATAACAAATGGAGGGAAGGTGCGCTCATTGGACTCGGCAGTGTAATCCCCTGTTTGCGGGGGATCGACCGCCTATTCCGGAACGAGCCGTTAACTTCGTGGCTCGGGTGAGGCGGCGTGCTCAAGCGACCCTGCGGTCAGCGTGCTGCGCCTCGAGTTTTTTCGGATTCGCCTGCGGCCGCCGTGCATGGCGGGGCGGCTACTCGGTTCGGCCAGTGGGCCTGGATCAACGCCGTGGTGCCTGCCGGCAACGCGCGCCGTCTGTGCGGACACCCGGCGCGGCCGGTCATGGACGCGCCGCCCCGCGCGATCCGCTCCCGGCCCGGCGCCTCATCCGCCCGGGCGGTGCAGCCCAGAACCGCTGACAACACGGCTGCGCTCACCGCCAGGCGGGTGCGGTCGGGCCCGGAATCGACATGTACCGCGCGTACATTGCGGTTCCGAGCGCGCGGTTCGCTCCCGCCTGGCGACTGCCCGCGACGTTGTGTGAGCCGGTCTTAGTTGGCCAACTGGCAACTGGCCGGCCTGGCCGAGTTGAACAGGCTGGCGGTGGCCCATTCGGGGTGATCCACGAACGGGTTGCGGTTGCCCTGGAAGCTGAAGATCACCTGGTTGCGGGCGCGTTCGGCATCGTCCGGCGGGTCGGCCTGGTGCCAGGCCAGCAGGGTGGAGAGCAGGCCCATGTACGCCGGCGAGGCCGCGGTCTGCACGATCTTGCTGCGGTCGTCGGTGAGCTCCAGGTCCGGCTCGGATTGCCCGGTGGTCGCATCCAGGCCGCCTTCGTAGCGGATGGCCATGTACATCACCGCGCGCGCCATGTCGCCCTTGCGCCGGCCCCACACCTCGAAGGTGCCGCTGTTGCCGTCGGGGGTGCGGACCCAGTTGGAATTGCCCGGGTAACGCCCGCTGCCGCCGCCACTGCCGTCGTTGACCTCGGTCACCCGCTCGCCGCAACTGCTGGTGCAGGTGGCATAGGGCTTGTTGCCGCGGTCGGCGTTGAAGCTGGTGTCGGTCAGGTACAGCATGTGGGTGTCGGTGTAGGGCGCGTACGGCAGGCCGCGGTCGCCGGTGGCGCTGCCGAAGCCCAGCGAGTTGGGCCAGGTGTGCTCGCGGTTGTAGGTGAGCCCGCTGCCGGTGCCGGCGCGGTCGCTGACCTTGGCGTAGCTGCGGTTGCGGTAGGCGTCCAGGATGCGGCCGCTGTTGTTGGGATCCTCGTCGGCCATTTCCAAGATGGTCCAGGTGCTGGTGCCGCTGCCGCTGTACGGGTAGACCGTGTGCCCCTTGATCGTGGCGTGCAGCGAGCAGCGCAGCTGGCTGGCGTTGGCGGTATTGACCCGCGCGTAGTAACCGGCGCCGCCGCTGGCGGTGGCCACGGTGAAGGCGATGGACTGGTTGGCGGCCGGGCTCAGGCCGCTGGCATCGCGGATGGCGCTGGCGGTGATGGCCAACGCGCAGCGCTCGCCGCCGACCAGGGCAGTGTTGGTGGACAGCGTGAAGCGGGTGCCGCTGGTCGGGTATGTCAGTGCCACGTTGCCGGAGCTGGCGCAGCTCAGCGCAAACGCGCCGCTGCCCAGCGTCACCGCTTCGCTGAAGCCCACGGCCAGATCGCCGGCGGCCGGGAAGCCGGTGGCGCCTTGCGTCGGTGTGGTGCTGCTGATGGTGGGCGCACCGGTGCTGCCACCGCCGTCGCTGCCGGCGAAGGTCTGGCCGCGGTTGCAGGCGCCGAAGGTCTGCGCCGCCGAGCCGGCCCAGCTGAAGTTGGCCGCGCTGCTGCCGGTGCCGGTCAGTTGCAGCGAACTGCCGACCGCGGTGCTGTTGCTCTCGCTCACCGGCAGGTTCTGGCTGGTCACGCCGGCCGCCGGACCGCCGCTGCCGGTGATGGCGCCTTCGTAACTGAGGAATTGCACCAACTGCCCGTTGGGGTCGACCAGCGCCACGCCATCGTTGGGGCCGTTCTGCACGCCGTTGCTGGCGTAGCTCACCGTGGCGATACGCACCTGGCTGCCGCAGCTCACCACCGTGCCTGCCGGCACCGCCGTGTTGGCATACACCACTGCCGCACCGGGGGCGGCGCCGTTGTACAGGTAAATGCGATAGCCGCTCAGCGATTCGCCGGCGGTGGCCACCACTTCCACGCCTTCGCCGCTGTCGCCGGAGGCGCCCGCGTCGTCGTAGTGCAGTTCGTTGATGAAGACCGCGGCATTGGCGGAGGTGGCGCCGAGCGCAAACGCGCAGGCCAGCGGAAGGGTGCAACGCAGGGACACGAAACGGGACGGCAACCTCATCGACAGCTCCTTGTGATCGGGGAATGCGTTCCCGACTGTAAGGCGCGCGCATGACAAGCGATGGAACCT
This sequence comes from Xanthomonas sp. D-36-1, assembly GCF_017746155.1. Lineage (NCBI taxonomy): Bacteria > Pseudomonadati > Pseudomonadota > Gammaproteobacteria > Lysobacterales > Lysobacteraceae > Xanthomonas > Xanthomonas sp. D-36-1. The sequence continues at coordinate 30,940 of NZ_JAGHWR010000030.1, read as the reverse complement.
GGTTCCATTTCTAGAGCGTGGCGGAAACGCGCGGGCCTGCGGGGGCAGCAAGGCATTCAGCGCCGCCGCCCCGGCATGCCTTCCGGTTCTGGGCCATCGGCAGCGCGTCAATCGCGGTCAACAGGCATGGCCGTGCATTGTCCCTGGGCCCGCGCCGCACTCGCAGTGGCCTCTGGCCGAGACCGCCGCTGTCGAAAAATTTTTGCCGCCAGGCCTTGAAAGCCGCCCACGCAGCACAATCTCTGGCCCGCACCCGCTCTGTCGGGTTTTTCCCGCGCGCTGTGCTGGCAGTCGTCATTTGCGAGTGCTAACATCGCCGATAATTTCCAGGCCAATCAAACACTTAAGAGGTCTTCTCTATGAGCATCAAGCCGCTTCACGACCGCGTTGTAGTCAAGCCGATCGAAGCCGACGAAGTTTCCGCCGGCGGCATCGTGATTCCGGACTCCGCCAAGGAAAAGTCCACCAAGGGTGAAGTCGTCGCGATCGGCGCCGGCAAGCCGCTGGACAACGGCAGCCTGCGCGCGCCGGTGGTCAAGGTTGGCGACAAGGTCATCTACGGCCAGTACGCCGGCAGCAGCTACAAGTCCGAAGGCGTCGAGTACAAGGTGCTGCGCGAAGACGACATCCTTGCCGTCATCAGCTGATCAGGCGCTATGCGCCGGGAATCGGGAGTAGGGAATTGGGAATCGGTAGAGCGGCCAGCGCCCTCGCCATCCCGCCCAGCCCCGATATCCGCCCTTGATTGACCGATTCCCCATTCCCAATTTCCGGAGTAACAACCAATGGCTGCTAAAGACATTCGTTTCGGTGAAGACGCACGTACCCGCATGGTCCGTGGCGTCAACGTGCTTGCCAATGCCGTGAAGGCCACCCTGGGCCCGAAGGGCCGCAACGTCGTGCTCGAGAAGAGCTTCGGCGCCCCGACCATCACCAAGGACGGCGTCTCCGTCGCCAAGGAAATCGAACTGGCTGACAAGTTCGAGAACATGGGCGCGCAGATGGTCAAGGAAGTCGCTTCCAAGACCAACGACAACGCCGGCGACGGCACCACCACCGCCACGGTGCTGGCCCAGGCCCTGATCCGCGAAGGCGCCAAGGCCGTGGCCGCCGGCATGAACCCGATGGACCTCAAGCGCGGTATCGACCAGGCCGTCAAGGCTGCGGTTGTCGAGCTGAAGAACATCTCCAAGCCCACCACCGACGACAAGGCGATCGCCCAGGTCGGCACCATCTCGGCCAACTCGGACGAGTCGATCGGCAACATCATTGCCGAAGCGATGCAGAAGGTCGGCAAGGAAGGCGTGATCACCGTTGAAGAAGGCTCGGGCCTGGAAAACGAGCTGGACGTGGTCGAGGGCATGCAGTTCGACCGCGGCTACCTCTCCCCGTACTTCATCAACAACCAGCAGAGCCAGTCGGCCGACCTGGACGACCCGTTCATCCTGCTGCACGACAAGAAGATCTCCAACGTGCGTGACCTGCTGCCCGTGCTGGAAGGCGTGGCCAAGGCCGGCAAGCCGCTGCTGATCGTGGCCGAAGAAGTCGAAGGCGAAGCGCTGGCGACCCTGGTGGTCAACACCATCCGCGGCATCGTCAAGGTCGTGGCCGTCAAGGCACCGGGCTTCGGCGACCGTCGCAAGGCGATGCTGGAAGACATGGCCGTGCTGACCGGCGGTACCGTGATCTCCGAAGAAGTGGGTCTGGCGCTTGAGAAGGCGACCATCAAGGACCTGGGCCGCGCCAAGAAGGTGCAGGTCTCCAAGGAAAACACCACGATTATCGATGGCGCCGGCGACACTGCCGCGATCGAATCGCGCGTGGGCCAGATCAAGACCCAGATCGAAGACACCTCCTCCGATTACGACCGTGAGAAGCTGCAGGAACGCGTGGCCAAGCTGGCCGGCGGCGTTGCAGTGATCAAGGTCGGCGCCTCGACCGAAATCGAAATGAAGGAAAAGAAGGCACGCGTCGAAGACGCCCTGCACGCCACCCGTGCAGCCGTCGAAGAAGGCGTGGTCCCGGGCGGCGGCGTGGCCCTGGTGCGTGCGCTGGTGGCCGTGGGCGAGCTGAAGGGTGCCAACGAAGACCAGACCCACGGTATCCAGATCGCCCTGCGCGCGATGGAAGCCCCGCTGCGTGAGATCGTGGCCAATGCCGGCGAAGAGCCGTCCGTGATCCTCAACAAGGTCAAGGAAGGCAGCGGCAACTACGGCTACAACGCCGCCAACGGCGAGTTCGGCGACATGGTGCAGTTCGGCATCCTGGACCCGACCAAGGTGACCCGTTCGGCACTGCAGAACGCCGCCTCGATCGCCGGCCTGATGATCACCACCGAAGCCATGGTGGCCGATGCACCGAAGAAGGACGAGCCGGCGATGCCGGCCGGCGGTGGCATGGGCGGCATGGGCGGCATGGATTTCTAATCCACGCCACTTCGGCTGTTGCGTTAAAAAAACCCCGCCAAACGGCGGGGTTTTTTATGCGCGTCACTCACGCTTGCGCATGCACGCGGCAGTTGCCGATGACCGGCGCTCGTCCCGTCAGGACGAAGGCGCTGTGCTGGTTGCGGCCTGATCCGGCGACCGATGCGCGTGCGCAGGCGAGCGTTGCTCAGGCGAGGCGCTGGCTGCGGCCAACGCAGCGTCGTCGTTCGTCTCTTCGATATCGGCGATGTCGTCGATCTCGGTGATCGTGACGCTGCTGCTGGGCCTGGTCTGCGCCTGCGCGCCGGCGTCCTCGATCCCCTGCAGGGCGCTATCGGCAACGGTCTGCGCGTACTCCTGCGCCTGGTCCGGCGACAGGCTTTGCACATATCTGGCGGTGTCCTGCACGTGCTGGATGAGCTCCTCGGGCGAGGACGGCATACGGGTTGCGAGCGTGGTGCCGTCGGGCCCTCTGAACACCCGCATGACCTGCGCGCCGCCCCAGTTCATCGCCAGCTCTGCGCCACGCGCCATCGGGCCCGGCATGGTCATCGACATCAGCGACATGATCGCGCCGGCGTAGTAGGGCGATGCCGACGAGGATTCGATCAGGCTCTTGTCTGCCAAGGTCTTGGACAGTTTCTCCACGCCCAGGGCCAGCGCCATCACCAAGCTGCCGGAGCACATGGCCTTGAAGCGCTCCATTGCGTCCTGGCGGGTCGCATGTGCGTTGAGCGCCGACTGCATCATCACGGTCGTGACAAGGATGGAGTCGGCAACCAGGTCGACCGTGCCGATCCGATCCGGTTGGATCAGGTAGACCGTTAGCCCGGTCACTCCGGCTCCCAGCAACGCCAATGCCAGCTTGGGGGCAATGTCGTGGTTGGTGACCTGGCGCGGGATGGTGGCTGGCTGGGCCTGATTCTGGTTCTGGTCCACTTGTAGCGCAGTGCTCAGTCGCTTGCTGCATTGGTCCAGCGTCTCCAGCAGGTGCGTGCACTGGGCATTGAGCGTACGGGTGAGCTCGTGCCCTTGGCTCGGGTCGGTGAACGCGCGACGTGCCTGTTGAAACGCTTCTCGGCCGTTCTCCAGAGCAGCGCAGATCTCGTTGAGTTGCGTGCGCAGTTGCGCGCTGATCTGGCCGGGCGTCAGGCGTGCACGCAACCGCTGCGCCTGGCTCTGAAAACCGTAGCTTTCTGCAATGCCGGCACCCAGATGCGACACCTTGTGTTGCAGTCGATTGCCGAGCACGTTGAGGCTGTTCCAGAGGAAGGGCGTGAGCACCATTGCCGCGCACGCGGTCGATGCGGCCGCGGCAAATCCCAGGTTGTTTTCCACTGCTTCGGCCTGGTGCCGCATGGACGGGTTGCCGAATTTCTTGGGCAGTTCGGTGGTGAGGAACAATCCGTTGAGCAAAATGGCGTAGAAGTGCATCTCATTGGCGTCGCGCCCCAGCTGCCCGCCCATCAGCGGGAACGGAAGCCCGTCGGCGGTGGGGCGCAGCGCAGAGGCCGAAAGCGTCATCACGCCCTTGGTTGCCGCAGCGATGGAATAGGCGAAGGTCTTGACCTGGTTGCCCAGAAACGGACTGGGAACGACCAGAGGCCACAGATTGACCAGGTTGACCAGCGACTTCAGCGCCCGCCCGGCCGCAGGTGTGTCGTGCTCCAGCGGCTGCAGCGCGTCTTCCACGGCCTTGATGTCGCCGAGCAATTGCTGACGGAAGCGTGCTTCCAGACCGGTTGCCGCTTCGATGACATCGCGCAGCTGGGTGATCTGCTGGCGGCACGCGGCCAGACTGTGCGGCGCGTGCTGTTCCGGGTCGGTGTGACGCACCATCTGCAGGAATGCAGGATCGTCCGCATGGATCTGCAGCATGGTGCGCAGATCCGCCAGCGACCAGAGATCGGACGCCCCCTTCGATACCGCAGCGTAAGCCTGCTGCACGCCGCTTGCCAATGCAGCGTTTGCGCGGGCGGCAAGCGAGGGGGCGGTGGACGGGCCGGCGGCGCGTTCGGGTGAATGGGCTGGCGGTTCAGCGTCGTGCGAGGGCATCGGCGAAGCGCCGTGCTCGGAGTCGGCGGCGGACGCGCGCGAACGGCTGCGCGGAGTGAGCGCCGACAAGCTGGGGTGGAGCGGCGTTTGCGTCGGCGACGTGGCGTCGGCGACCGGAGCGTTGTCGGTAAGGGTGTCGTGCAATGGCGCCAGGGAAGAGGGGCCTGCGCTTTGCTGTTTCTTGATCTCCATGGTGGGTTTCCTTGATGGGAGGGAGCGGCCAGCGGGTACTGGCTGGCGCACATGCATCATTCGAACAAGCCTGCCCGGCCGGCATAACGCGATGCGAACTCCTGCGTTGCAGGAAGAACCAACCAGGCAGGACGGTGGCAACTTGTGATCGCATGACCTGTTGAATCTGCGCAGGGTCGAGTGCGCTGGATGCGCAGAAATCGTGGTGGAGGCACCCCCAGCCCGCCGCATCGTCGTTCGCCGTCACACTCTGTCACCACCTGTTGACACCGATGTCATCACAGCCTTAGCGTCGCTGGGCAGGCGTTTGCGCCGAGCGGTCGGGGGGCCATCGGACAAGGGGCAGCGGTGCACGCATCGCTGGCAGGCGTCGTTGCAGTGCACTGCCACGCCGGCCGCGTCCGGCCTCTCCCGGGGATCTTATGAACTGCCGCAGTCATCGCCTTGCCTTGTCGATTTCCGTCTCCCTTGCCGTGACTGCTGCGTGCGCGCCGCCGCTCATGGCCCAGCAAACCGAACCCGATGCCACGCGCGCCACCTCCACGTTGGATGCGGTCAGCGTCACCGGTTCGCGCATCAAGCGCGCGCAGGTCGAAGGTGCGCAACCGGTGGTCACCATCAGTGCGCAGCAGATCCAGCAGGAAGGCTTTGCCACCGTCTACGACGTGCTCAACAGCATGAATCAGCAGGGCTCGGTGGAAGCCGATACGCAGTGGGGCTCGCATACGCCCAACGCCTCGCCGATCAATCTGCGCGACCTCGGGCCGGGGCGGACGCTGCTGCTGGTCAACGGGCATCGCGTGGCCGATTACCCGCTGCCCTACGGCGGCGAGAGCAACTTCTCCAACTACAGCAATATTCCTTCCGCCGCAGTGGAGCGCATCGACATCCTCACTGGCGGTGCGTCGGCGATTTACGGCTCGGACGCCGTGGCCGGCGTGATCAACGTGATCCTCAAGCGCGACTATCAGGGCGACCAGGTGCGCCTGCGTGGCGGCACCGCCACCGAAGGTGGGCGCGACAGTTTCGATGTGTCCTGGGCCGGCGGGCGCACCGGCGAGAACTGGAGCCTGACCTACGCGCTGCAGGCCACCCGGCGCGACCCGTTGAGCGGACGCGATCGCCCACAGATGGATGATTCGGACGACATGTCCTACTCCAACTGGACCGGCCAGAACCGCCTGTACGGCTTCAATCCGTTCACTGGCTTGAGCCTGATCGATGCCAACACCAACGAGCGCCTGGCGCCGCCTGCCGGCACCTGCGCGCGCTTCGGCGGCGAGTTCATCGACGGGCAGCGGCTGAGCTACAACCAGAACACCGGCGCGCTCACCAATGCCGGCGATTACTGCGGCGTCGCGCGCGATTACGGCGACTGGGGCCTGGTCACCGGCAGCGAGGATTATTCGACATATCTCTACGGCACCTGGAAGTTCGGCGAACACACCGAGGCCTGGGCCACGTTCTCCGCCAACCGCAGCGTCGGCCGCTGGACCTACGACCCGCCGTACGCGTATCTGGGCCCGTTCCAGGACGCGGCCACCGGGCGTTCGTTGAACCTGATCCGCCAGCTCACCCGGCGCGAAGCCGGCGGCTGGGACCGGCTTGCCAATTACAACAAGGAGCAGTCCTGGGATCTGAGCGCCGGCTTGCGCGGCGTGTGGGCCGACCGTTTCGATTGGGAGTTCAGCGTAGGCCGCTCGCGCTACACCGTCGACGAATACATCCGCACCGTGGACACCGCGCGCGCGACCGACTACTTCCTCGGCAGCTCCCTCGGCACTGCCGCCGATGGCACGCCGATCTATGCGATCAACGAAGCGCGCCTGTACACGCCGTTATCGTCGGACCAGTACGACGCGCTGGTCGCCAAATCGCACAATTCGGCTTATTCGTGGGTGAATCAAGCCAGTTTCAGCGTCAGCGGCGATGTGGTGCAGGGCTGGGCCGGGCCGATCCGCTTCGCCACCGTGGCCGAAGTGGCAAAGCAGGGCTATCAACTCTCTCCCGATCCCTGTGCCAACGAGTGCTACCCGGTGGATGTGGTGGACAGCGGCGGTGGCGAACGCATGCGCAGTTCGGCCGGTCTGGAATTCCAGATTCCGTTGCTCTCCACGTTGAGCGCGAATGTGGCCGGCCGCTACGACCGCTACGGCAATTACCGTTCTTCGGCTGCCATCCCCACCGATGTGGGCACGCAGAGCGACACCACCTGGAGCGCGGGCCTGGAATGGCGGCCGGCGGAGAGCCTGCTGGTGCGCAGCACCGTGGCCACCAGCTTCCGCGCGCCGGACATGCATTACGTGCTGGGCGAACCCAGCTCCACCAACCAGACGGTGATCGATCAGTACCGCTGCATTTCCTCCGGCGCGTACCTGACCGGCGGCTGCAACGACGAGAACAACAACATCTTCTACACGGTGGACGTCAATCGTCGCGGCACCCCTGACTTACGCTCGGAAACCGGCCGCTCGTTCACCGGTGGCGTGGTGTGGGACATCGCGCAAGGGCTGTCGTTGAGCGTGGATTACTACCGCATCCAGCTGGAGGAAATGATCAAGGACCTGGACCGCGACGAGATCCTGTCGGCCGAAGCCGGCTGCCGTACCGGCACCACCATCAGCGGCGGCACCTGGAACAACCCCGGCGGCGCGGGCTATTGCGACACCATCACCTCGCGCGTGATGCGCAATGCAGACGGCACCATCGCCAGCATCGAGCGCGGCCCGATCAACCTGGCGCAGATGGAAACCTCCGGCATCGATGCGTCGCTGAAGTATCGCCTTGCCACCGCAGGCTGGGGCAACTTCCAGCTGTCGCTGGACTACAACACTCTGATCGCCTATCGCGAGCAGATCTACCGCACCGACAGCGACGAAAACCGCCGCGACGAACGCGTGCGCAGCCGCGTGCGTGGCAGCGTGCATTGGGACAACGGCGGCCCCTGGGACTGGACCGTGTACTTCCGCCGGATCGGCTCCATGCGCGCGGTCAACTGGGGCACCTGCGAACGCTTCGACGACGGCTATCAACCCAGCGCCTCCGATGCGTGCCTGGTGACCGACACCGGCAATGTGCATCTGGGCGAAACCAGCAAGCGCTACTTCGGCCGCGTGGGCCCGGCGATCTACTGGAACCTGAGCACCGGCTACAAGATCACCGACCACGCCAAGGTCAATGTCTACGTCAACAACGTCTTCAACGAAGTGGGCTACGACCACAAGGAACGCTTCTACGGGTACGGCTTCTACAACACCACGCTGTTCAACCCGATCGGCCGCGAAGTGGCGGCGGAATATGTGTTTACGTTTTGAGCGAGCGCGGCGCTTGCGCACGCCACGGTGGCGGCCGTGGCGTGCGGGCGTCTGGTGTCTGCACTGCTTCCGGCAGGGCCGCAGGACCTGGCGAGACGACCAGCTCGATCAGCGCGTCATCGATTGTTTGCATCGCGCCGATTGGCGGCAGCGCCATCGTCACCCGTTGGATTGGCGGCCGCCGCGGGAACCTGTGCCGACTTCACCGCTGCGGCCGCATGCATTTCAACGCGGGGGTGTGCCGGAGCCAGTGGAGGGGCGTTCGCTTCCACCTGTGCCCGGTCCGTTGCCGATGAAACAGTGGCAACGCGCAAAAGTGCGTGGTATCAATGCATCCCATGAACGCACCCCGCAGCCAGTTTTACTTTTGGTACTACGGTTTTCCGATGCCGCTGGCGGAGGAAGGATTGCGCTCACCCTGAAGGACACTTCAGCAGCATTCCCGAAAAGCCGCCAGCGCACACCTGGCGGCTTTTTTGTTGCCGCCGCGCCTGGTTCCCTGATGCAACCCCGCCCACCGAGACACTGTTATGCCGCCCGTCACCGATGACCTGCGTATCCGCAAGATCGAAGCCCTCGCACCGCCTGCGCAGCTGCTGTCGCTGCTGCCCTGCGATGAGCGCGCCTCCGAAACCGTGACCAACGCGCGCGCCGCGCTGCACGAAATCCTGCACGGGCGCGACGATCGCCTGGCCGTGGTGATCGGGCCATGCTCGATCCACGACCCGGTTGCGGCGATGGAGTACGCGCAGCGCCTGCGCCCGTTGCGCGATCAGTTCGGCGATGCGCTGGAGATCGTGATGCGGGTGTACTTCGAAAAGCCGCGCACCACCATCGGCTGGAAGGGCTTGATCAACGATCCGGACCTGGACGGCAGCTTCCAGATCAACAAGGGCCTGCGCGTGGCGCGTGGCCTGCTGCGCGATATCAACAATCTCGGCCTGCCGGCCGGCGTGGAATTTCTCGACATCATTTCGCCGCAATACATCGCCGACCTGGTGGCCTGGGGCGCAATCGGCGCACGCACCACCGAGAGCCAGGTGCATCGCGAGATGGCATCGGGGCTGTCATGCCCGGTGGGCTTCAAGAACGGCACCGGTGGCGACGTCAAGATTGCGGTGGACGCGGTGGGCGCGGCCTCGCATCCGCATCATTTCCTGGCCGTGACCAAGGACGGACACACCGCCGTGGCAGCGACGGCGGGCAATCCGGATTGCCATGTGATCCTGCGCGGCGGCAAACAGCCCAACTTCGATGCGGCCAACGTGGAAGCGGCCAGCCAGGTGCTCAATGCATCCGGCCTGCCCGCGCGCCTGATGATCGATGCCAGCCACGCCAACAGCAGCAAGAATCCCGAGAACCAGCCCAAGGTCGTCGAGGACATCGCCAATCAGCTGGAAAACGGCCAAACGCGCATCGTCGGGGTGATGGTGGAAAGCCACCTGGTCGGTGGGCGTCAGGACCTCTTGCCGGGGTGCGAGCTAACCTACGGCCAGAGCATTACCGACGGCTGCATCGGCTGGGATAGTTCGGTGCAGGTGCTGGAACGCCTGGCGACCGCAGTGCGTGCACGGCGCATGCGCAAGATTGCCGAGGCTGCGTGAGTTGCGGCGCAGCAGCATCGGCAGAACACGTGCTGATGCTGCATGGGGCGTCGCCCACTCCAAATCACTGCCAGGCAGCGCGTGTCTGGTCTGCAGTGAGCGTGAGGCGTCGCGCATCCCTGATTCGGCGCTATGCGCCACCTTTGCCAATGGGAAGGATCTTGCAGCTGGCACGTGTGTCGGTGCAGCAGGCATCGGTCACTGCGCAGGCAATGACGTGGGTGCGCTAGACGCTCGAGCCAGTACTCACCCCAGGCGAGACGGCTGGCTGGTGCGCCGCTGTCGCGCAGGTGCAGCACGTCCAACATGGCGCGCAGCGGTGCCATCAGCGACGACCAACAGATACAACGATCGGTTTGGCCGTGCGTGCAGGCGTCTCGCCGGCCGCGGCAGACCAAGAACGTCGGGCCGGCGCAGGGAGCCGGCCCGACGGATTGGACACCACCCAGTGATGGCCCGTTTCGCTCAGCGACAGCAGGGGGAGAGAGCCTTCCTGTCACATGGAGCGAGCGGGCAGGACCGTTATCCGCCCGGCACGTGACCCTGCGATGTCGCTGCATGTCGTGCGCAGCAATGAAGTTCGAGAAGCGTTAAACGCCGGGACTGCGTAATCGCAGCGGTTCAGCGTATCGCCAGTGCAGCACTGCCGGGATTGCGATGTTCGCAGCACTGGGCATTGGCCGGCCGCCCATCTCCAAGCTCGCAGCCGATTCCCAATTCCCGCAACGGCACCAGCCTTGTTCACGCTTCGCGGTCAGCGCAACCGGGATAGTGGCGGCAGACTCTTTCCTGCCTGCGCCCATGCCCTCACTTCGCGACCGCTTCCAGCGCTGGCCACGGCCGTGGCGTCGTGCAGTGGGCATCGTGTTGGCGCTGTACGCGCTGTATCTGCTGGCCGGCAACCTCTATCTCAATACCCCGCTGTTCGACGCCAGCACCAATCGGCAGCCGCACAAGTTCACCATGCAGACCGGCCCGGCACTGACGCTGTTCCCGGGCGAGGTCATCGCCTGGAACGTGCGCATGCGCGGGCAGGCCAACCGCACGGTGTATGTCTTTCACGCCGACCGCGCACATGCGCGTATCGCCCTGCTGGCCTTGTTTCGGCGCGAAGTGCGCCTGCCGTGGCTGCATGCCACCGGCGTGAGCGCAGAAGTGGAAACCTCCGATACGCCCATTCCGCCGCCACCGCGGGGCAACCAAGGCTGGACGTTGCGCTTCGACGCAATCACCAGCAACAGCATTCGCAGTGCCCGCCTGGGCAAATTGCTGATCGCCGGGCAAGGGCACGGCAAGGTCGGTTTTCTGAAGCAACTCAAGGGCGGGCCGTCGGAACTGTTTCCTTCCGAAGCGGGCTTTACCGATGCAGTGGTCAGCTACGACGGGGTGCAGGTGTTCAATAGTGCGCAGCTGGATGCGCAGTTTCAGTTTCCACGCCATTACCGCGACCAGGCGCCGGGGCTGCGTAAGCTCGGCATCACCGCCGCCCGGCTACAGCTGAAGGCCAATTCCGTGGCGCTGAAGATCGATACCGGCGCGCCGCATGTGGACATCGGCAGCGGGCCATCGGCAGCGCGCGTGGAGGCCGATATCCGCCTGGCCAGCGGCGCGCTGCAGCCAGGCAGCCGTGCGGTGTGGCGGTTGCCGTTGCTGGCCGGCGTGGGCGCCACCGACCGCGGCATGCTCGCGCTGCAACTGGACGTAGCGCAGGACATCCGCGTGCAGGCGCGGCTACCGCGCGACGAGAAGACCGGCAGCGAGCTGCACGCCGATCTGCGCATCGCCGGGCGCAGTGTTCCGTTCGAACAGCCGGCGCAGCTGTTGCCGCGTCTGTCGGGGCAGGTGCGTGGGCGCTGGAAGTTCGAATCCTTGAACTGGATCGCCGAGCTGTTCGTGCGCAAGCCGTGGTTCCAGCTGGAGGGCGGCGGTCTGGTCGAAGCGGACCTGCGCCTTGCACAGGGCCGTCTGAGTGCCGGCAGCACGCTGGATATTCCACGCGTGGAGGCCGTGGCGCAGGTGTTCGACACGCGCCTGGCCGGCGTTGCCAAGGCGCACGGGCGCATCGACGATGCCGCCACGGCGCAGGCGCATCTGGATGTGAGCATTCCCACCTTCAAGGCGGCGCCGCGCGATGCGCCCAAACAGCTCTTGCTGGATGGCCGCGATCTGCAACTGGCCATGCATGGCGATGCCGAGCTGGCCCGCCTGAGCGACACGCTCAAGGCACAGCTGCGTTTCAGCGATGCGCGTGTGCCCGATCTCACCGCCTACAACCGCTACCTGCCGGGCAACAACGTGCGCCTGCTCGGCGGTCGCGGCAGCCTGACCGGCGATGTGGCGCTCAATGCGTCTGGCGAGGTCGGTAATGGGCATGCGAACCTGCGCGGGCAGGGCGCGCATCTGGCGTTGGCGGGCGTCCAGATGCGCGGCGATGCCGAGTTGCGGGCAACGCTGCAGCGCGCCGATTTCAAGAACAAGTTCTTCGACCTCAGCGGCACGCGCATACGCCTGCGCAATATGCGCGTGGGGGATGAAGGCGCCGATGCAAATTGGTGGGGCGACTTGCAGGTGGGTGCCGGTACGATCCAGGCCGAAGCACCGTTCCAGGTGGATGCCGACGCAGCCCTTCGACTGCGCGATATCGCGCCACTGCTCGCGGTGTTCGCCCAGCGCGCCGACTATCCGCGCTGGGTGCTGGGTTTGCTGGATTCGGGCGAACTGGATGCCACTGGTCGAGTGCGTTGGCGCAAGCAGCAGGTGCTGATCGACGACCTGCATGCGGAAAATGCGCGCTTGTCGCTGCGTGCGCGGCTGGCCTTGAACGATGCGCAGCGGCGCGGCGATCTGTATCTGCGCTGGGGTGTGCTGGGTGCCGGCATCGAACTCGATGGCAAGCAGCGGCAGTGGCATCTGGCCGGCGCACGCGAGTGGTATGACGCGCGGCCCGGGCTGTTGCCGCCGGTCTCCAAAACCAAGTGATGCAGCCGCCGGCGTGATCGTGCTGCGTTCTGCTCACGGCTGGCTTGGCACACTGTGCCCAGCCGCGTGCGCGGTTTTCAGGAGCCTGCCGTCATGACGATGCCTGTTCGCGCCCGCTGGCGCGCCTTGCCGCGTGTATTGCGATGGCCGCTAGTGGCACTGGTCGCGCTGTACGCAAGCTATGTGCTGCTGGGCAATCTGTTGCTCAACACGCCGCTTGGCCCGGCTGCGCTGAATCGCTCGCCCGATAAGTTCACGATGCAATGGGGCCCGGCGCTGACCTGGTGGCCGGGGCATGTGGTGCTGTGGGATGTCGATCTGCAAGGCCATTGGACGCGCACGAACTGGAATGTCAGTGCGCAGCGGATGAGCGGGCAGATTCGGCTGCTGCCATTGCTGCACCGCCAACTGCTGGTGCCGGAGTTGCACGCGCGCGGCGTGCGTGGCGGTCTTCAGGCTGCAGTCGTGACGCCCGGGACGGTGGCGACGCCATCGCCTGCGGCGACGCAAGCGGCGCGGGTTGCCGTTGTTCCGATGAAGGGCGTTGCTGATACGCCGGCCGCTCCAGCGAACGAGGAGGCGCCTACAGTAACGCCCGATGTCGAAAAAACGGCGACGACGCAGCCTCCCGCGCAGGATCTGCGCGCAACCACTGCAACCAACGCGAAGCCCACAACGCCCACAACCAGGACGCCGCCATCAGCCGAGCGCGCCGACGCGCACGCCAGCGCACCCATCCCACCAGCCGCCTGGACCCTGCAGTTCGACCGCATCGTTGCCGAGCAGGTGCAGGCCGTGTCGCTGCGTCAGCTGCACATCGAAGGGCAGGGCCAACTGCAACTGGGTCTGTTCAAACAACTACGTGGCGGGCCGATGGAAATCTTCCCCTCACGTGCGGTGTTCGAATCGGCGCGCGTGCGGTGGGGGCAGGATGAAATGATGCGCAATGGGCAGCTGCGCATCGAAGCGAGCATCGCGCGGCATACACCGGATCAGGCAAGTGGACACGCGGTGCTGCAGCTCACCGATGCGCTGATCGCCGTGCATGGCGACACCGCAGCGTTGGATGTCGCCCGTCATGCGCAGGGCCGGCACACGCTGGCGACGCGTCCCGGCAAGGGGCGTGCAGATGGCGAGCTGCGCTGGATACGCGGTGCCCTGCAGCCCGGGAGTCAACTGCACTGGCGCGCGCCGCTGCACGACAGCACGCGCGCGTCGGCCGCATTGCTGGGCGAGTTGACGGCGCAGTTACAGGTCGATCAGAACATGCGGCTGACGGTAAGCATGCCCGAGCCGGCCGATGCCGGACTGACGCTGGACGCCGACGTGCGCGTGCAAGGCAGGCAATTGCCAGTGCAATCCATGCGCAGCCTGTTGCCGCGCACCTCCGGGCATGCGCGGCTGCATTGGCAATTGTCTTCGCTGAGCTGGATTGCTGCGCTGTTTCCGGATGTGGATTGGCTGACCCTGGATGGCGAGGGCCTGGTCGATGCCGATCTGCGGATCGATCGCGGCCAGCTCGGCGCCGGCAGCCGCCTGCAGGTCCCGCACGTGCAAGCGCAGGTGGGCGTGATGGGGCACGCGATCGCCGGCCAGGCCAGCGCCGATCTGCGCGTGGACGCCGATGCCAACGGACAGTTGCTGCCGGCGCTTGCACTGCAGATGCAGCAGTTTTCGATCGCGCATAGCGACGCACCCACGCGCCCGTTCGTGCAAGGCCGCGATTTGCGCCTGGATCTGCAAACGCGCGCCGATGCGCGCAACCTGACCAGCCTGCGCGATGCCACGCGCGCGCACCTGGTGTTCGCCAATGCGCGCGTGCCGGATCTGCGTGCCTACAACCGCTATCTGCCGCAGCAGCAACTGCGCTTCGATGGCGGCAACGGCGTGCTCAGCGGCGATCTGCAGATCGAGCCGGGTGGGCGCATCGGCAAGGGCGGTTTGCGCATCGGGGCGCGTGCAGCGCGGCTGCAGTTTGCCGGCCTGGCGTTGCGCGGCGATGTGGATGCGGATCTGCGCCTGCAGCGCGGCGATCTGCGCGCCGAACAGTTCAGTCTCGATGCCAGCAGCATCCAGCTGCGCAATGTCGGATTCACCGGCCCGGATGGACAGCATCGCGATGGCTGGTGGGCGCGCATCGTGCTGGACGGTGCGCGCATGCAATGGCGACAACCGGTGGGTGTGGATGGGCGTGTACGCATCCAGGTGCGCGATCTGGCATTTCTGGTGGCGTTGTATGCGCGCGACCGCTCGCTTCCGAACTGGATGCTCCGGCTGGTGGATGCAGGCCAGGCGCAACTGACCGCACGCGCACACTGGCAAGGCGAGACGGTCATCGTCGATCGGTTGCAGGCACGCAACGAACGCTTTCAGGTCGATGCGCGCCTGCGCCTGCAGGGCAATCGACGCAGCGGCAGTCTGCTGGCCCGCTGGGGAATGCTGAGCGCGGCAGTGGGCTTGCGTGGCGACACGCCCGAATGGCATCTGCTACGCGCGCCGGAGTGGTATCGCGCGCAGCCGGACCTATTGCGCTGACGCCTGCATCGCACGCGCTGGGGTGAAGAAAAAGCACCAGTTCTGTACTGCCTGGTGTTGTTTTGCAGTGCAGCGTGCAAGTCCGATTCGGGGCGCGCGCTATGATCCTGCATCCCGACGTGGGGGAGGGAGCAAAGCCCGCTGGCAGTTCGCTGCAAGCGGGCTTTTTTATGCCTGGCGATTTGCCGGGTCAAGCGCCAACCCCGCGCAAGATCCGCCGCAGACGAAGCGCGTGCCATAGGCGGTAGCCGCCGCGCGCATCGCGGCGAGCGCACTCGCATGGCTTGGAGCCGCCCCAACCCCGGCAAGCGATCATGCTGCTGGAGGTGTACGCGTGCTCGGAACTATTCGTACGAGCGACCCATGCCGTACCGATCACCGGCCGCGTCCGCCTGGCCTGTCATGCCGTTCCTATCTGCAACTCCAGCAGCCACAGCGTGCTGCCGCCGGTGATGAACAACCGCCGTTGCTCCAGGTCGAAGGTGCAGTTGGACGCCGTCTGCGGGGTCGGCACCAGACCGAGCCGGTGGCCGTCGTTGTCGAAGATGCACACGCCCGCGCCGGAACTGCTCCATAGCCAGCCCTGGCGATCCACGCAAAAGCCATCCGGCAGGCCGTCCGGCACCACCGCGAAGCGGCGCCGGTTGTGCAATGCGCCATCGCGCCAGTCGAAGGCGGTGATCTCCGGCGTGGTCGGGCCACCTTCGGGCGTCTGCGACACGTACAGCACACGTTCGTCGGGGGAGAACGCCAGCCCGTTGGGGTGATCCAGGCTGGCCATGCACTGCAGGGCGCTGCCATCGGGCGGCAGCCGGTAGACGCCATGATGGTCCAGTTCCTGCGGACCCGGGCAGCCCTGGCTGGGCTTGAGCAGCCCGAACGGCGGGTCGGTGAACCAGATCGCGCCGTCGTGCGCCACGATCAGATCGTTCGGCGAATTGAGCCGTTTGCCCTCGAACCGCCCGACCAGCAGATGCGCCCGGCCATCCACATCGCTACGGGTGATCGCGCGGCGCCCGTGTTCGCAGTGCACCAGTCGCTGCTGCGCATCCACCGCATTGCCATTGGTGAAGGCGGTGGCATCCAGCAGCACGTCCACCGCGCCGTCTTCGCGCCAACCGAGCACGCGGCGGCCGACCACATCGCTCCACACCAGCGTGCGCTGTGCCTCCCACCAGGTCGGGCCCTCGCTCCAGGTGGCCTGGTCGTAGAGGGTCTGCAGGCGCGCGTTGCCCAGCCGCGCTGCCAGCGCGGCGTGGTGCGTGGTGGGTGGCGGGCACTCTGCCGGCTGGGCGGCGCCGGGCGCGCGAAGGCGGCAGTGGCGGTCCATCAACGCGGCGCCGGATGGCCGAACGGATGCGCGGTGGCCGCTCCTGGCGATTGCGCAAACTGCACCATCATCTGCAGGCAGGGCGTATCGCCCAACTGGCCGGAGCGGTGGCCACGCCGATCGGAGGTGCCCTGATCCTGGCCGAAGTGGATATCGCCCGGACCCATCTCCACGCGGGTGCCGTCGCCGGTTTCGATAAACCAGCGGCCACGCAACGGAATCACCCATTGCGGGTGCGGGCTCTCATGCCAATCGCCGACCCAGCCCACCGGCAGCACCGCGAACTGGATGCCCAGCACCTCGCCCGGAAACGGCCGTAACCACTGCGGTGCCGCACCGCCACCCACGCTCTTGCTGCCGAAGCCGGGCAACTGCGAGAGGTTGAGGCGGCTGTTGCCATCCGGCCCGGTCCACAGATGCAGAAAGGGCAGGCTGGGCGGTAGTGCAGGATCGTTGCCATCGGTTTCCAGCGGGATCTGCGAGGGCAGCAGGTGGGCAGGCAAGGTGGTGGGCGACATGGCGGGACCTCGTGCGAAAGCCGCAGTGCAGCATGGGTTTCGTCAGGGCTGCGTAAGCGAGATGTTCAAAGCGGCGAAATGCTGCACGCCCTGTTGCAGTCGCAGTGCGGGCTGTCGCGCATGCGTGCACTCCCTGCGCGGTAGGGATGCCAAAATCCGGTCATGCCAATGCCGACCGCTTCCATGTCTCCTGCGCTCACCGCCCTGATCGAGCGGGCCGTGGCGCGTGTCCGTCAATCGTTGCCTGTCGAGCAGGCGTGGCCGGGCGGCGCGTTCGATCGGCAGCTTGCGCAGGTGGCACTGGCCAGCGAGTTCGCGCTCGATACGTTGGCGCGGCAACCGGCGTTGCTGCAGCACCTGGCACAACCGGATCCGCCGCCGCTGCCACTGCCACAGCTCGATCCGGCGCAGCCGCAGCTGTGGCCTGCACAATTGCGACGCTATCGCAGCGCCGAGTCCACGCGCCTGGTGTGGCGCGATGTGCTCGGTCTGGACAGCGTCGAGGCCACCCTGGCCGGCGCAACCCAGCTGGCCGAGCACTGCCTGCAATGCGGCCTGCACGCGCTGGAGCAGCAGTTCCACACCCGCCACGGCCAGGTCGTTGCTGCAGACGGCAGCGAGCAACGCCTGGTGGTGTTCGGGCTGGGCAAGCTGGGCGGTGGCGAGCTGAATTTTTCCTCGGACGTGGATCTGGTCTACGCCTATCCGCAGGGCGGCCAATCCGATGGCGCGCTTCCATTGGCGGCAGAAGAGTATTTCGCACGGTTGGGCCAGCAGCTGGCCAGGTTGCTGGACGAAACCACGGCCGACGGCTTCAGCCATCGCGTGGATCTGCGCCTGCGTCCGTTCGGCACCGCCGGACGCGTGGCGTTGTCGTTCGCCGGCATGGACCAGTATTTCCAGCGCGAAGGTCGCGATTGGGAGCGCTACGCCTGGCTCAAGGCGCGCGCGGTGGCTGGCGATATCGACGCCGGCGAAGCCTGGCTGGAAACGCTGCGCCCCTTCGTCTACCGGCGGTATCTGGACTTCACCGCACTGGATGGCTTGCGCGAAATGAAAGCAGCCATCACCGCCGAAGTGGCGCGGCACGATCGTCTGGACGACATCAAGCGTGGGCCAGGCGGAATTCGCGAAATCGAGTTTCTGGCGCAATCGCTGCAGCTGATTCGCGGCGGACGCGAGCCGAGCCTGCGCGAACGCCGGCTGCTGCCCGCGCTGCAGGCGCTGGTGGCGGCAGGCCAGATCGACCAGGAAAACGGCCAGGCGCTGTCGACGGCGTATCGTTTTCTACGCCGGCTGGAAAATCGCCTGCAGATGTTGCGCGATGCGCAGACCCACGCATTGCCGCAGGCGCCGCTGGATCGCGAGCGCATTGCGCTGGGCCTGGGTTACGCGCACTGGTCGGCCCTGCTGGACGCGCTGGCGCCGCAGCGCGCGCGGGTTGCGGCGGAATTTGCCGAGCTGCTGGCCCCGCGCGTGCGCGCCACTGCACCGGACGCGCTTGCCGATTACTGGCGCGCGCTGCCGGACGGCGATGCTGCGCCGTTGGCGGGGATTGGCTTGAACGATCCCGGTGGCGCGCATCAGGCGCTGGCCGATTTCGCGCAGTCTTCCGGCGTGCGCGTGCTGTCCGATAGTGCGCGTGCGCGGCTGGATCGGGTGATGCCGGCACTGCTGCACGCAGCCACCCGCGCCAGCCAGCCCGACGCGGCAGTGCGTCGCATGCTCGGCCTGCTGCAGGCCACCTTGCGCCGCACCAGCTATCTGGCCTTGCTCGATGAGCAACCCAGCGCGCTTGCCCGCCTGGTCGATGTGCTCTCGCGCAGTGCGTTGCTGGCCGAGCGGCTGGCGGCGTATCCCTTGCTGCTGGACGAATTGCTCGACACCCGCATCAGCGGCCCGCTGCCGGTTCGCGCAGCGCTGCACGCGGCCTGCGCCGGTACCTTGCACATCGATGACACCGAAGCGGCGCTGCGCGAGCTCAACGAGCGTCGGCTTGCACTGAGCTTCCGCATTGCGCTGGCCACGCTGGATGGCCGCCAGCAGGCGGTGGAGAGCACCCGGCAACTGGCCTGGCTTGCCGAAGCGGTCGTGCAGACCGTGCTGCACCTGGCGCGCAGCGACATGCTGGCCGCGCACGGACACGTGCCCGGCGGCAGCTTTGCCATCGTCGGTTACGGCAGTCTGGGCGGGCTGGAGCTGGGGTTCGGATCGGATCTGGATCTGGTGTTTCTGTACGATCATCCGCCCGAGGTGGACGCCTCCGATGGCAAGCGCCCACTGGACGCCGGGCGCTGGTTTGCGCGGCTTGCGCAGAAGGTGATGGCATTGCTGGCTGCCGAGACCGGCGCCGGCCGGCTGTACGACATCGATGTGCGACTGCGCCCGGATGGCGGCAAGGGCGCACTGGTGTCCTCGCTGGCCAGTTACCGCGAATACCAGCGCGACCGCGCCTGGACCTGGGAGCATCAGGCCCTGGTGCGTGCACGCGCGGTGGCCGGCGACGCGGCGCTTTGCGACGCGTTTGCCCACGTGCGTCGCGATACGCTGATGCGGGTGCGCGACACCGCGCAATTGCACGAGGACGTGCGCAAGATGCGTGCACGCATGCGCGCCGAACTGGATCGCAGCGATGCCGGCCGGCTGGATCTCAAGCAAGGCGCTGGCGGCCTGGTGGATCTGGAATTCGTGCTGCAGGCCGGCGTGCTCGGCCTGGCAGCGCTGCAGCCGCAGCTGCTGGATGCCTGCGACACGCCCGCGTTGATCGACGCACTGGCGCGCACGCACTGGCTCCCGGACGAGAGCGCCGCATCGCTGCATCAGGCGCATGCAACGCTGGTCGATGCCGGCCTGAGCTGCACGCTGGACCGCCGCCCACGCCTGATCGCGCCCACGCCGGCCATCCAGCAGGCGCGCGGCATCATCTTCAACGCAGCACGTGGGCAGGGCCTGACGTTTCCGCTGGGCAAGGATGAAACAGCGCTGTAAGTGCACGGGTGAGTACGCCGCTTTCGATGCAGCTGCAGCAAACGGCAGCAACGGTGCCTTGCTGTCCTGGCGGAGGCAACGCACCCATGAGCGTCTTGCGTTCTACCGACGCGGCGCACTCCGCCACAGCAGGGCGCGAAACGGGCCGAGCAGGAACACGCCCATGCCCAGTTTTACCGCCAGATCGCCTGCGGCCCAGCTGACCCACGGCAGGCTCGCGCCGGCAAACGCAATGCTCCAGAAGATCGTGGTATCCAGGGTGGCGCTGCAGGTGTTGGCCACGATCGGCGCGCGCCACCAGCTGCCGTCGCGCAGGCGGTCGAACACGCTGATGTCCAGCAATTGCGCCGCGATGAAGGCGCTGCACGAGGCCACCGCAATGCGTGGCGTCGCCAGCCAGATCGACAGCAGCACCGCCAGCGCGAACCCGCACCAGGCAACGTGGCGCGCGGCGCGCGGGCCGAAGCGGCGGTTGATCAGGTTGCTGACCAGGAACGCCAGTGGGTAGGAGAACGCGCCCCAGGTCAGCCAGTCGTTGATCGGGTATTGCACCAGGATGTTGGACAGCAGGACCACCGCGCCCATTGCCAGCACCGCCCAGATCAATGCACGGGCGGTGAGCGGGGCGACTACAGGTGGCGAGGCAAGACGCATGGCGACACGGTGTTGAGTGGGCGCGCAATTATCTCTTCGACGGCAGGGATGGACCAGCGCAGCGATGCGCTCGCCGGCCACGGCGCCGGTGCGCGATGACCGTATTGCGCAGGCGCCTGCCGCCGGACCGTGCCTGTATCGCCGGCGGCGACCGATTGGGCCCGTGCGCACATCGCGGCCGCAATCCAACGGCGTGTGCGCTGGCGTTCGTGGCGGCGCATACGCGCGGCGGCATCGTCGGCATGCGATGTGCAGAACGGGGGGCACGCCTGCGCCACGACGTCGGGTCGTCATCGGTGAGGTGTGCACAGGACGCCTCACCGGCGGCACCGGCAGCACATGGTGATCGCAAAGCGGGCGGCAGGCCTCGACGTCGGAAATGCTGGCGTGAGCGTGCGCATGTGCGCGCAGTGGGCGCTTGCAGGCGCTCGCGACAACGGCGCCCACGTTGGGACATCCACGCGCGGCGAGCTGGCATGCAGCGGCACCTGCTGGCGCACCTCGCTGGTGGCGACACAATCTCGCCCGCCGGCATTTCAGCCGTAGACATCGCACGTATCGTCCCGGCTCCCGACCCCGTCGTCTGATTGATGGCAGCCCTTGCAAGCCCCGCGACCTGCCGATGCCGATGGCGATAGCTGCCGAATGCGCAGTGTCGCGCTGGTGCGCTGGCAGCGCTCGGCCTTGCCGTGGTCCGTGGCAGCGGCCAGCTGTGTGGATTTCAGCCAGCGCGGCCATCGCTCGCAGCCGGTACCTGCTTCCTGTTTCCGTGTCGACATGGTCGCGCCGTTGGTCGCGAGCGGTCGTGCATGCCCCTGCGATGCCATTCGGCCTCGCTCACTGCTGTGCCCCCGGAGAGATCCATGCTTACTCGCATCCGCTGTCGGCCGCTGCTGGCTGCCGTGTTGTCCGCTTCGCTGTTCGCCTTCGGCAGCGCCAACGCTGCCACAACCGTCCCAGATGCCCGGATTGACGCGATGACGGCGAGCTTGCGCGCTGCGCCCGTGTCCTTCGACGTGCATCTGCCATCACGCGACCAGGTGGCGCTGGATGCGCTGCTGGCCGACATCCAGGACCCGCTGTCGCCGCAGTACCACAAGTGGCTGTCGGCGTCCGAATTCCAGCGGCGGTTTGGCCCGGCGCCTGCGCAGCTCGCGCAGGTGCGCGCTGCCTTGCAGGCCGCACACATGACCGTGGTGCAGCAAGGGCCAACCCTGCATGTCAGCGCGAATGCAGACAGCGTGGAGCGGCTGTTTGCCGCGCCGTTGGTCGCTGATCTGAAGGCCGGCCAGCAGGTGCGCCTGGCGGCTGCCGCTCCGCTGCAGCTGCCGGCCGCGCTGCGTGCCAACGGTGTCGCCGTCACCGGACTGAGCCACGGGATGCCGACGGCACGCATGGACTCGCGCATGCTGGCCGGCGAGCCCGGCAACCGCTCCGGCGATGGCACCACCAGCTATTGGTACAACGATCTCAAGCAGGCCTACGGCTATCCTTCCTACCAGACGATGATTGGCGCGCCAGGCAAGCAACAGCGGCTCGACGGTAGCGGCAGCACGATCGCCGTCTTGATCGGCAGCGACGTGCTGGATACGGACATCGCCGCGATGTTCGACCACGAGCGCTTCAGCCGGTATGCCGGCAACCATGCCAATCCGACACTGTATGCACGCCGCTATGTGGCCGGT
Source organism: Xanthomonas sp. D-36-1 (assembly GCF_017746155.1). Lineage (NCBI taxonomy): Bacteria > Pseudomonadati > Pseudomonadota > Gammaproteobacteria > Lysobacterales > Lysobacteraceae > Xanthomonas > Xanthomonas sp. D-36-1. The sequence continues at coordinate 8,660 of NZ_JAGHWR010000030.1, read as the reverse complement.
GCCAAGCCCGGGGTGCAGGACGGCAAGCGCGCTGCGGTGCGCGAGGCAACACTCGATGTGGACATGGCGCTTGGCGGCGCACCGGGCGCGCACGTGCTGCTGTACGTGATCCCCGATCTCTCCATCGATTCCCTCCTGGCCGGCTACCGACAGATCGTGCAGGACAATGAGGCCGACGTGGTCAGCTCCTCGTTCGGGTTCTGCGAACAGGTCTTCACCGCGGCCTACAACGGGAATGACGCCACCTCCATCCTTGGCCTGTTCGATTCGGTCTTCAAGCAAGGCAACGCGCAGGGCATCAGCTTCGTCGCCTCCAGCGGCGACAACGCCGGCCTGGATTGCCCGGACACGCAATACCTGGTGGACGGCAAGAACGGCCGCTACGTCCCCAGCGTGCACTGGCCCGCCGCCGATGCGTATGTGACCGCGGTCGGTGGTGGCAACCTGCTCACTTCCTACAAGAAGGGCAGCCTGGATTCGAGCTACCTCAGCGAAAGCGCGTTTGCCGACCCGTTGCAGGCCGAGGACCCATATGGCGTCGGCGCGCTGCTCAGCGGCGGCTACTGGGGTGCCGGTGGCGGCGTCAGCGCGCTGTTCCAGCGTCCGGCATACCAGCTGCGCGCGCTGGGCGGCACGCGCACCTCGATGCGCGCATTGCCCGATGTTGGCATGCTGGTCGGTGGTTGCCCTGGGATCGCCGTGCATCCCTGTCAGCAGGGCACCAGCTCGGTGTCCATTTACGTGGCCGGTGCCATCACCAAGGTGATCGGCACCAGCGTGGCGGCGCCGGAGTTCGCCAGCGTGGCCGCGTTGCTGGTGCAGAAGCAGGGCCGGCAGGGCAATCTCAACGATTACCTGTATCGCCTGGCTGCCAACGGACCGGAGGCCTACCACCGCGGCATCCCCGGCAATAACGGGGTCGTCAGCAACGACGTGCCGATCGCCGGCAAGTACAACTACACCACCGGCTTGGGAACCCCGGTCGTGCGGCTGATGATCGGCGCGCTGGACGCGGCGCCCGCAGGCATTCCGCGTTCCCCCAGCAATCCGTAAACCAAGCGTGGTTGGAGGCATCGGCGTCGCGGCAACGCCGCCGATGCAACGACGATCACGCTGTGGTCGATCAGACGTGGTCTCGGCCTGCGGCGCAGGGCGTGCATGTCACCAAATGTGGCTGCTGCTGTAGGCGGCAGCCGCTTCTGTCGGTACGAACGCCAACGCCCGGCCTTGTTCCGCATGCACGGTCCAGCCGCTGCCGACCGGGCTGGGTTGGAACGTCACCATGTCGCCGACGTGGAAGCCTGCGGCGGGGTCGTCCTGGCGTGCCTGCCATTGCAGCACTGCGGTGTTCTCGGGTTGTTGCGGGTCCTGCAGGCGCACCTGACGCGCACCCGCGGGCAGGGTGTCGACGGCTTGCACGCGCATTGGCGGCAGCTTGCCTGCGTGCGCCTTACGACGTGACGCGGCCATTTCACTCGATGCAGTGAGTGGTCCGGCAACGACGGAGGCAAACACACCGGACGCGATCAGCACTGGCATGGCTAGGGACAGCGCCGAATAGAACTCGGATCTTTCGCCGGGTGTGGTCGCTTCACCGGCGTGTGCGCAAGGCAACGTCAAGGCGGCGAACAGGCACGCGCTGGCAGCGAGAAAAGTACGGGCGTGCATCATGGCGTTTCTCCAGGAGTAGGGGCGGCGCGTGCAATCGACAGTTCCTTGTCGACCGCGTCGCGCTGATGCAGAAAGTCGAACACCGATTCGACCGTGATTACCGAATAGTTGCCCGACACACGTTCGCCCACAGGGTGATCGGTGACCGCCGCATTGGCGGCGACAAAGCGCGCGCCGATGCGCTGGCTCAAATCCAGATGCAGGATGCTTGGGTGGTAACGCGCGGTGCGCAGCCATGCCTGTGCATCGCGGCGGTTGGCAATGGCGACTGCCGGTTGCGCGTCGGCCGCCAGCGCGACGGCCAGCACTTCCAGCCCCCATTGGTTGGAGTTTTGATAGTCGGTGGAAAACGGATACGCCACGATGCTGTAGCGCGTCTCATGCAGGCGGTGGGCGAGATCGCCGCTGCCAGTCAATAGCGCGTACAGACGTTGCTGCAGTGCCCGGGTGGGAACGCCCACGCGCAGGTCAGGCCATAGCGGCTCAGGTCCTGGCCGCCGCGCGCCAGCAGCACCACCTTGGCGTCGGGCAACGCATCCAGTGCCTGCGCGGTGGAGGTGGCCAGGTCGAACATCGCAGCGGTGGCTTGCGGTGATGGGTAGCGCGGTACGCAACGCGGTGCTGCTGCGGTGGCCGCCAGCGGTAACGCGGCAAGTAGCAGCAGCGCGATCGCCCGGCGCTGAGTGTGCCGCATCCATCGCGCGTTGATTGTCCCTGTCATGCGAAGCGTCCTTGGTCTCAGTGGCCCGCTGACGGGCCTTGGGTCATGCCAGCAGGCGCGCGCGCACCTGCATGGCGATGCGCTCGGTTTCGCGCACTGCCACGATATCGACAGCGCCGGCGAGAACTTCATCTACCGGGTGCAAACGCTGGCGTTGTCGCAATGCCTGCAGGTAGGTGCCCACGCGCCCGCGTGCCTGGTCGCCGAACGCGGCGGTCACCGCCACACGGGTGGCGCAGGCTTCGGAGAGCAGGTTGACCGAATCGGCGCTGGCCACGATGGCATCGGCCCAGCCGAGCAGGCCGGCATACGGGTTGGGCCCATCGCGTTCGTCGCACCACAGCAGATGCGGCAGGCCGACGCAGGCCGCGCGCAGCGTTGCGATTGCATCGTCCGGTGTGCGGCGCGAGGTGGTGATCAGCAGGCTGCCGCCCAGCGCGCGCAGTTGGGCGCTCAAGCGCGTGCACAGCGCCGCTAGCGCCTGTGGCGTCCACGGCACCTGGTCGGTGGTCCCACCGACCAGCAGGGCCAGCCGCGGGCCGGGCAAGCCGCCTAGTGCGGGAAAGGCCGCCCGCCCGGCCGCCAGCCACGCATCGTCCACCGGGTGCAGGCTGCCGAGCAGGGTGAGTACGTTGCTGCCGCGCAGTGCATCGTGCTCGGGCACGACCAGCAGGTCCCAGTGCCGCGGATCCAGCCGCGGATCCAGGATCTGCACGCTGCGGCTGCCGTGGGCACGCAGCAACCGGGTGGCCAGCGCCGCCTGCCTGCCGCAGCCGATGGCCAGCGCCGGGGGCTGCGTCAGTTGCCCGGCAAATGGCGCGCCAAACGCCCGCCGTGCGCCGGGTAGCCGCCGCGGCGCCGCCCAACGCCACGGCGCGTTGGGCTGCAGGTGCAGGGGCTGGTAGGCATCGGGCTGCAATGCACGCGCCAGCGCCTCGGCCTGGCGCGCATTGCCGGCACGGCCGTCGCTCAGTGCCCAGGTCAGCCCCATCGTTTCAGATCCGACATAGATTTGTTTCAGATTGAACGCGTGTGGCGGCAATCGCGCCACTCTACACTGCGGGTCTTCACACTGGCGCCGACGCCGCAACCTACCGTCGCACCACCCTTCCTCTGGAGTGCTCATGTCCGACTCGCTCAACGCCGCCGCACTGGATCAGCTGTTCCGCACCGCCCGCACGCAAAATGCGTTTGCCGACACGCCGGTCAGCCACGAGGTACTGCGTGAGCTGTATGAGCTGGTGAAGTGGGGGCCCACCGCGGCCAATAGCTGTCCGGCGCGCTTTGTGTTCGTGACCAGCGCCGAAGGCAAGGCCAAGCTCAAGCCGGCGCTGTCGGAGGGCAATGCCGCCAAGACGCTGGCCGCACCGGTGACGGTGATCGTGGCGCACGACGAAGACTTCCACGAGAAGCTGCCGTACCTGTTCCCGCATGCCGACGCCAAGAGCTGGTTCGACGGCCCGCGCGAGGGCCGCACCGAATCGGCGTTCCGCAATGGCTCGCTGCAGGGCGCTTACCTGATCCTGGCTGCGCGTGCGCTGGGACTGGATGCCGGCCCGATGTCCGGCTTCGACAACGCCAAGGTGGATGCGGCGTTCTTTGCCGGCACGCCGATCAAGTCCAACTTCCTGGTCAATCTCGGCTATGGCGATCCGGCCGGGCTGTTCCCGCGTTCGCCGCGCCTGAGCTTCGACGAAGCGGCGCGTTTCGAGTAGGCGGTGCATGCGTTCCGGCTGCGGCACAGCGCCGTGGACGGCGCGCATCGGCCCCGCACACTGCGTGTGCCTGCCACGTTCAAGCGACGCAGTTGGCCGTTCGCCGGCCGACCGCTTGATCTGGCTCGCCGGGTCGACGTACATGGTGTCTTGCGTTTCCTGCAGTCCTCGTCCGTCTGCATCTGTCCCACCCGCGTTGATCCGACGCGTCTCTCATCCCATGGAGTTCCAATGAAGACCACCCACAAGCTGTTGCTGCCGCTCGCCCTGACCCTGGCCATTGCCGCCTGCTCCAAGCCGGCCGAGAACACTGCCGCTCCGGCTGCCGAAACCCCGGCGGCGGCCACCACCCCGGCCGACGCCGCTGCTGCGCCGGCACCTGCACCGGCGGCTGCCGCCTCGACCGCCCCGGCCGTGGAAGTGGCATCGGGCACCTACACCCTGGACCCGTCGCATACCGACGTGCTGGCGCAGTGGAGCCACTTCGGCTTCTCCAACCCGAGCGCGCACTTCGGCAATGTCGACGGCACCCTGGTGTACGACGCGGCCGACGTGACCAAGTCCACCGTGCAGGTCACCCTGCCGCTGTCCGGCTTGAACAGCTTCACCGCCAAGTTCGACGAACACCTGAAGAGCGGTGACTTCTTCGACGCGGCCAAGTTCCCGACCGCCACCTTCAAGAGCACCAAGGTGGAAGCTGCCGGCACCAACAAGTTGACCGTCACGGGCGACCTGACCATCAAGGGTCAGACCAAGCCGGTCGTGCTGGACGTCACCCTCAACGGTGCCGGCGAGCACCCGATGAAGAAGGTGCCGGCCGCCGGTTTCGACGCCACCACCACCATCAAGCGCAGCGATTTCGGCCTGGGCCAGTACGCCCCGAACGTCAGCGACGAAGTGAAGATCCGTATCACCACCGAAGCCCTGCAGGCCAAGGCCGGCGATGCTGCGGCAAAGGATGCCGCAGCCAAGTAAGCGGTCTGGCTGCTGTCCAGGCAAGGGCCCGCTTCGGCGGGCCTTTGTCGTTGAGGGGGATGACCACATGCGACTCCGTCGGGTGTGGCGAGGTCATGCTGGGGTCGCCAGCGTGTCGGGCGCGTGTCTTGGCAAACGCCGCCGCTCACCGCATAGCCGGCAGCGTGGACCACGCTGACCGTGGCATGGGCAAACAGGTGGCCTGATGCCGCGTCGCCGTCTCGCAGATCGCGCCATCGCCATCGCCGCGAATCAACGGCCGGGCGCACCGCGCGGCAACGCATTTGGCGGCTGTCATCCACACGTCATCCGGGCCACGCAGGCTGGGCGCATTTTTCTGGACCGGTGATGCTTGTCGTGCGCTTGGGTAGATTGTTGCTGCTGTTCCTGCAGGGGCAGCCATTGCGCCACCGCGATGTCCGGACGCGCGGCACGCACCGCCGGCGCGCGTTCCACCCATGCACCGCGGTATGTCGGTCAGCCTGGACGCGGGGTAGTGCTCGCGTTGTCGGCGGGGTTCTGAGGCACGCCATGCGCAATCGCTCTCTTGCCAGGACGATGCGGCACGCACTGCTCGGTCTGGCGCTCTGTCTGCCGATGGCAAAACCGGTCTCCGCAAAACAGACCGCCGCAGCAACCGCGCACCTGCGCCTGACCATCGTGCTGGTGCGGCATGGCATCCGTGCGCCGACCCAGCCCGGTAGCGCGCTGGATCGCGACAGCGCGCTGCCATGGCCGCACTGGCCGGTGGGAGCGGGCCAGCTGACGCCGCATGGACGGGCGGGCATGCAGGCGCTGGGCGCACGTTATCGCGCGTTATTCGCGCCGTCGCTCGGACTAGCGGCCAGCGGCTGCGCGGGCACCGAACAGATCGTCACCATCGCCGACAGCACCGCCCGCAACCACGCCAGCGCGCAGGCGCTGCTGCAGGGCATGGCGCCGGGCTGCGCAGTGCACTATCAGGCCCTGCCGGAGGGCGAGCGCAACGCCTTGTTCGAGGGCGGCAAGGCGCCCGCACCGCCGGTGCGGCTGGAGGCTGAGACGCGCGCGCAGCTGGCGCACTTGCAGGCGGTGTTGAGTGGCTGCCAGCACGGGCGCTGCGCCGCGCCGCCGCCTGCCCGGCTGCTCTACGAGCCGGCTACGCGCGACGGCTCGCCGGCCGCGGCCAGCACCCTGAAGCTGGCCGGTGGACTGGCCGAGAACCTGATGCTGGAAGACGTCGAAGGCTTCGATGCGGCGCAGCTGGGCTGGGGCCAGGTGGATCGCGCCGCGGTGGCGCAATTGATTGCCCTGCACAACACCTCGTTCGCACAGAGCAAGCGTCCGTTACCGGTTGCCACGGCGGCGGCATCCAACCTGCTCGCGCATCTGCTGGCCACCGTGCAGGCCGCGGTCGGGCAAACGCCGTCGGTGGCGGCACTGGCGCCGTCCTCCACGCGGTTGCTGGTGCTGGTTGGCCACGACACCAATCTGGCCACGCTTGGTGGGCTGCTCGGCGTGCAGTGGCATCGCAGCGATCGCCCCGACGACTATCCGCCCGGCGGCGCGCTGGTGCTGGACCTGCTCGAACGCGACGGCGCGCCCTTGCTACGCGTGCGGACCCTGATGCCAGGCCTGTCGGCGTTGCGCAGCGGGCGCCTGGATGACGAGGCGCTGGCCTCGTCCACGCTGGTCTTGCCCGGCTGCCATGGTCAGGCCTTGTGTCCGTTGCCGGTTGCATTGGCCTGGCTGCGCACGCGCATCGATCCGGCCCGGGTGCAAGTGGCGCTGCCGGCCATGCAGTCCTGGCCGGTGCCGCCGTAGCGCATGTCATGCACGGCATGTGCGGGCGAAGCGGCGCAGTGATGCGTTGAGAGCCGACGCGCGCTGCGTGCACGCAGGGTACTCACTCCTCGCCGTGCTCGCCGCGCGCCTTCCAATAGCCTTTCGCCCGCACCCACTCCTTGTCCACACCCAGGTGGTCTTCGAGGAATTTGCGCATGGCGCGCGCGCGCATCGATTCGGCGCCGATCCAGTAGAACGTATCGCCATCCTCTGGCTCATAGTCGCGCAGGCTGTCTTCCAGCAGGGTGCTGCTGGCGGCATCGAAGCCATTGCGCTCCAGCCAGTTCACCCGCACCTCGGCTGCGCTGAGCAGTTCCTGCCGCTCGGCGGCATCGGCGATCTCGATGAACACCTGCGCGTGCACGTCGGCGGGCATCGCTTCGAGCCAGCGGCCGATCGCCGGCAGCGCGGTTTCGTCGCCGATCAGCACGTAGTGGTCGTAGTCATCGGCAACCAGGAACGAGCCGCGAGGGCCGCCGAGCTTCAGTGGGTCGCCCGGCTGTGCGTGCGCGGCCCAACTGGACGCCACGCCGTCACCGTGCAACACGAAGTCGATGCTCAACTCGCCGCTCTGCGGATCGAAATAGCGTGGCGTGTAGTCGCGTGCTGGCGAAGGCAGCGCGCCTTCTTCGTAGCGCGGGCCGTCCGGGGTCATGGTCGGCAGGACGAAGGCGCCGTCGGCATTGGGAAAGAACAGTTTGATGTGATCGTCCGGCGCATCGCTTTGAAAGCCGGCCAGGCCGCTGCCGCCGAACACGATACGGCGCATGTGCGGGGTGATCGCTTCGCAACGCCGCACCTGCACGGAGCGCAGGCGTGGGTCGCGACGGAGTTGGGTATTGGTGTGTGCAGCCATGGGGTGCGATTCCTGGAGTGCCGCATGGATGCGCGGCGGTGCGGGAGAAGATGGAGCGTTATGAAATCAATGCGTGATCGGTCACTGGCGTGGCAAGTGGCGACCTGCCCTGGTGGTGCGATGTCATCCAGCGCAGTGGGCTTGCCGTCTCTCTGCGGAAGAAGTGCCCGCCAGGGGCAGGTGACGGGCGTGCGAATCCGCGTGCAGGTGCATCGCCTTACCTGTACTCGGGGTGGTGCTGTCGTTCTATCGACCTGCGCGGCTCGCAGATCGCTGTCGGGCCGGTCCCAGGCGTCATCGCGATACACCGGCTCAGTTGTCGTCGCGCTCCATGCCGTCGGCGGCGGCGTTGAGTAATGCAGCAATCCGCGCGGTCTCTGTCTCGCTCCATTGCCCATGGCGCGCGAACAAGCCGTGTTTGATGCGATGAATCGCATCGCGAATCGGGGCCGGCGTTTGCGACTTGATCAGCTCACGCGCGCGCCGATGGGTGCGGGCCAGTGCGGCATCGAGCGCATCGCGTTGCCGTGCAACGTAGTCGCTGCCAGCGGCAGTGACCTGATACCGCTTGCGGCCGGCATCCAGATCGGTGTGCACCCAGCCGGCGGCTTCCAGCTGCGCCAGTGCCGGATAAATCGCACCGGCGCTAGGGAAGGTCTGATCAACTCACCGCAGATGCGCGACACTATCGCCTTATGTAGAGGATTCATCCATGCAGCTGACGTTCGGTGACGCTGAGGGCTTGGGCAAGCGTAAGCAGACCCGGCGCGAGATCTTTCTTGCCGAGATGGAGCAGGTTGTTCCGTGGCAGCAACTGCTTGCCCTGATCGCGCCGCACTATCCAGTGTCGGGGCGGCCAGGTCGGCAGCCGTACGCACTGGCGACGATGTTGCGGATT
>NZ_JAGHWR010000029.1:0-85046 GCF_017746155.1 Xanthomonas sp. D-36-1 | reverse complement strand
TAAAAGTGGGGGGATTACCCCGGCACACCAGCGTGCACACATGCCGACAGTGGACGCCGTGCAGACACCAGAGAGCCAGTCGTTCGATCGCCTGCAGGTAATCAACCAGACTCAGGCCCAGGCACGCGAACAGCAGCAGGTGCTGGAGCAGTCGCAGCAAGCTGTCAGCCAAACCGGTCCGTCGATGACGCGCTGAGTGTTTTGCCGACAGACTGATGGGATGCCTCTGAGATCCTCTAGTCGCGATTACCGCGCAGGCCGGTCATTTCGTCTTCAAAGGGCGCTGCGTCCTGGCCGGGCCTGAGTCCTCACTGCGCTTTCAAACAACCGACAAATCCACCACGCGGCCCTAACTCCAGCGCAATCGATCCAGTCGGGGTCACGTCCCGTTCCGTGCGCTCCCAGGCATCTGGCCGCGCATGCGCGTCGCGCAGTTCCGTGAGCTTCCAGTGTCCTTTCTTCAGGAATTCCAGATCGATCGCCATGCGCGTGGGGGCGCCGCCGTTGATGACTGCGATGAACCAGTCGCGGCCATGGCGCCTGGCCATCGCCGCCACCTTGCCCGGTTCGCTGCCGGGCAGGACGATGGTGTCGTCCCATGTCGCGGGCACTGCCTTGAGCACGTCCAAGGCGGGATTGGCGAGGTAGGTCTGCGGGTGCCCGCCCATCGCCAGGAATGGCGAGGTGAACAGGATCATCTGGGCCAGTTCGTGCGCCCAGCTGTTGCCCATCAGTTCTTTCGGTTCGAACACGGTGGGCGTGTAGTCGCCCGGCCCGACGACGTCGCGGGTGAAGGGCAGGATGGTGTCGTGGTCGGCGGGCAGTACGCGCTGGTAGCGGGAAATGTGCCATTCGTGCCCGCGCACGCCCTCGCGGGTGAGGACATTGGGCCAGGTGCGCTCGGTGCCGGTGGGTTTCATGGCACCGTGGAAATCCACCATCAGGTGCTCGGCGGCGGCGTCGCGCGCCACGTCCGTATACCAGTTGGACCAGTCGCGGTTGGCCGGTGCGGGGAAATCGACCTTGACCCCGACGATGCCGGTCTCGGCGATCTTGCGCAGCAGCGCCTTGCGCTCGGGCGCGTGCTGCACGTCGCGGCTGTGCATCCAGAGCCATAAGCCGACGCCTTGCGTGTGCGCATGGCGCGCCGTGTCGGACAGGGTGTCCCACGGCCGCGTCCATGCGCGCCAGCCGTCGTCCACCAGGTAGTACTCGAAGCCCAGCTGATGGGTCCAATCGACCCATTGCCGCTGGTCGTCCTCGCGCGGTTCGCCGACCGCCAGCCATTGCCATGCCGAACGTCCGGGGCGGATCCAGTCTGCGCTGGCCAGCGCGGGCGAAGGCGGCGGATTGAGGTTCTGCACCAGGGTGGAGTTGACCAGGTCGGTCAGCGAGCGGGCAATGATGGTCACGCGCCACGGCTGCACGACGGCGGCATCGGTGCGCCAGCCCTGTGGGTCGGCATAGAGCACGCCGGCCAGGCCGCCGTCTGCGCCGCGCTCGATGGCCAGGTCGCCGTAGTCGACCACCGCCGCTTCGCTCAGGGTGATCCAGAATCCCTTGCTGTGCGCGGTGAGCGGCAGGCCGTAGCGTCCCGCTCCCAGGTCGCGCAGCGACAGGCCGGTGTAGACGTTCTCGTAGTCGGGCAGCAGTGCCGTGGCCCACACCGGCGGATCGTTCTCGGCCAGCTTCCAGCCGGAGCGGTCGGCCTCGATGGTGCTGCCCTTGCTCGCGGGCAGGCGCAAGCGCACCGCGACGCCGTCGTCGGCGACGTGCAGGTCGGCCTCGAATGCGCGGCCGTGCGCGGTCAGCGAGACCGTGGCGGTGTTGGCGTGGTCGCGCGCCATCGCCTTGCCACCGTTGAGCCGATAGCGTGTATTGGTGGCCCCGCGGCGTACGTTGCCGATCGCGCTATGCGAGCCGAGTTCCAGGCCGTCCACACGGATGCCCAACGGCGAGGGCGCCAGCAGCGCCTTGCCGTCGGCTTGGATCCTGTAGCGCAACGCGCCCGCGTCGTCGCTGAGCACCGCCACGATGCGGTGATCGGGACTGGACACCGACACGGAGCGGGCGTGCACACCGCCGGACAACGCCACGCCGATTGCGCATGTCAGCCAGGTGCCGGTGTCGCGCATCCACTTCCGCTTGTTCGCTGTCACATCGCCCTCGGTTCGATCGTTCGGAAAGTCGAACATGCATCTTATTCAGGATGGGGGCGCAATGCGTGCCAGGCGTGTCATGCGCGCAAGGTCCGTGCAGCGTGCGCCGCCATGAAACGAAGGCTGCGACTGATGCAGAGCGACCAGGAGCAGCATCCCCGGCGATGCGGCTCCACGCGCTGCTGGCGCGCGATACGCGCATAGGTGTGATCTTCCGCGGAATGACGGAGGCAAGGCTCACTTATCCTTCGACGGCGCTCTGCTTGCGTGGCCGATGAGCAGGCCTGACTCCGAACTTACAGGCCAGCTGAGCGACGCAGTTGATCAAAAGCTAATGACCAGTTCAAGCCTGTCATCGACCCATATGCTGGGGCATCGTTTGATCCCAGTGGAAGCTCAATCCAACGGTGACGTGGCAGTAACGTGGAAAGTATCTTCCAGCAGCGCAAAGAGACTCTCAATGGCAGCAAAAAAAGCATCCAGAGAAAACAGCCTGCGTTGCATGGTGCTGATCGTAGTCGCATTGAGTGCGGCGTGCTGCAGCGCTTCGCCTCCTGCCAGCGCAGTGGGTGCAAACCTCGCAAAGAAGTGGGCCTATGCCACGCGGTGCGGTTCTGGCCACTTTCTCAGTGTCGACCTCCATCAGCAGAAGAACCATGTTACGGGCGAATGGAGCGAAGGCACCAATGCTCGCGGAGGTGGCGGAAAGTTGGAGGGAGATATGCGTAACGGCAAGCTCTACGTTCGCTACTGTAGCGATGACGGTGGGGCTGGCTATGACGCGTGTCCAACGTTCTCCGGTGAGGAGGACTACTTCGTACTGGAGCAGGGGGCCTTGGTGCGCTATCAAAAGTTCGGTTCTGAGTACAAGCGGGATGTCGCCCTGCGTCCAGATGTTGAGGGGCAGCAGATTCCAGCCGAGGAGTGTGCAGGCACGGAGAGCGGTTCATAAGCACACGCACAGATCAGGAGCTGCTGGCGCCCTTGCACGTCGCTGTCGGTGTGAAATCCGGGAGCGGATATGCGGCCATCGATTGAAGGTTGCTGGTGATAAAGCAGCGGGTCCTTGCTAGAGCCCTGTGCGGAAGACGTCTTGGCCAGGGCCTGCTGCTGCCCGAGATGACGGCCAGTCACCGCTGTATCGTTCTTCGACTGGAACGGCACCCGGTTGTTCCCGTGCCGCACGATGTGCTGCGGAACGTCGGAGAGGTCGAACGTGGAAGCTTGACCGCACCGCAAAGCTCGCAGCCAGACATGCGTGTTGATGGCGGTGGACCATTCGAAATCTCAGGCAATCGCCAACATTTGCGCAAGAGATGAGCGTTATCCCGTTAGCCTGGGTCAAGCCATGGGACGAACGCCGCTTGCGCGACGTGCCGTCCTTCTCTGCTAACGTAGCGCACCAATCAGATTTCTCAAATCTTTTTCAAGAAGTCCTTGGCATTCAAATAATCAGTTACGTAGCCCGCCGGCGTGTCATTAAACGCGGACATATTGCCATCTGGGTCCACATAGGCCTGGTAAAGATTTTTCGTGCTGGCGGCCCTGTCCGCACAGCTGTGGTTTTCTCTCAATGCGCGAATCAATGCTGACGCAGCCTGCGGACCAGCAGGATGCTTTGTCCTCATTTTCGTGAAGCGCTCCATCCTTGAATTATCTGCAGGCTCAGCCGCCAGCGCTTGAGCAAGCAAGGGGTTTGGCTCTGCTGGTCCGGGGGCATGCGACATCAGGGGGATGGGAGCGGAGCTTTCCATCCGCTCTCCATACGTGTGAACTTTCTTCAGCATTGGCCACGGATCAACGACGACCGCATGATCGCCGACGGCTCTGTCACGCCAATCGCCGATGATCACATAATTGTGATCGCGCTCAGCATGCTTGACTTGGATCACCGGCATTTTTCTAGGCATGCTACGCAGCTCGGCTGCACTCATTCGTCGATGTTCTCCGCAGTTGCCTCCGCCAAATTCTTTAATTTTTCTCACCTCGTCGAATTCGTCAGAGCAATGCCCACCCTCAACCATGTCGCGGGCCAGTTTCATGCGAGTCCAGCTGCGGCCGCCACTCATGCAAATTGCGGTTTCTTGATTCCCGGGTCCGTCGGGAAACGTCTTGTAACCGGTCTTTTTAAGGACTCGACTTGCCAAGCCCATCGCCTCGAATGTCTTACGGGAGACCGCCATGGGCTCAGGCACGACACCTCCTGCGATTTCCTGCAGACGTTCATCATGCACGTCAGAAAGAGACGACCATTCGCGTACGACTGAGCTAGACGAGCCGGATCGATTGATAGGCATAATCTTTCCATTGATTTCAGGAGTACTGATTGAATTTAACAAACAAGCGGATCGCCAATTCATTTCATCCGAATATCGCAACTCGGAAGCGAAGAAGTGTCTACACATGGTGGGTTGCGGGTAACACGACACACTTGGTGGCAGTGGCGCTTTACGGGAGACATAGGCGTGCCAGAGCTGCCTGTGTCTTTTCGGCAAAGGGCAGGTTCTTGTCGCGACAGTGATGGGATCAGGTTTCCGTGCTGCACGATGTACTTCGGAATGCCGGGAAGGTCGAGATTAGGAAGTCTGGTCATATGACAAGACTCGCGGCTAGGCGCTGGTGCCGCGCTGTCGAGGAGGACTCCAAACGGTGTGACCATCGCCCGACGCTTGCGTAGGAAGTGAGATGACGCCGTCAGCGCGTCGCATGGCGCCTCATGCCGGTGAGTGCGTTATCGAAACCAACGATCCCATTGGCCTGGCGTGCTCGAATTTAAGTTCGATTATTTATAACTCTCTGTGGCAGTGAGATACATCCGCAGGCATATATGAGGATCAGGTCGTAAAATATTTCTGTGATTCCACTTGCAATTTTATCCTGGAAATTAAGCTGCGGGCTCAAGATAGGGCATGCTGACGAAGGAGCATGCGGTAGATCTGTCTCCGGCGGCCTGGAAATAGGCCAATTCCATTTCAACCTGAAAGAAATAAAAAATGACAGTGCATTCAAGAAGAGGTTACTTCCGAAAGGCCGCGTTCTGCATTGCGCTCGCATTGTCGGCCGGCTTCGCCACATCGGCAAGCGCACAACAGGCAGTGCCCGTAACGACTTTCACAGTAAATTACAACGCCAACGTCAGAGCTGTTTACATACAAAACGTCAATAACCCCGGCGGATGGGCCTGTGTCGCGGTGGGGCCAGCGAGATCGACTGGCAGCTACAAACAGGCCCCATCCCTTCTGGCCGGCTTCACGTACAGCGTGCGTGCGATGAGTGCGGCTGATTGTAGAGCCGGTTCTGCATTGCCCAATCTATATGTGCGAGCCTTTACTGCTGTTCCTGCCAATCAGATATTTATTGATATTAAAAACTCGATTTCAGTAAACTATTAGGCGTTCAACGCGTAGCGCTGATTGCTGCGGCGGTCCATCCTGTTACGGATCGCCGCATTCCTTGGTGAAGCGGCCAGGTCCACCAAAATGGGGGCGGTGTGAAGTGGTTGCCCGCAGACTTCCCTGCGGCGATTTCTGGTGACCGAAGGCTGTAAGGAGATGTGCGTAACGGAAAGCTCTACGCTCGCTACCGTAGCTACCGTAGCGATGACGGTGAGGCAGCCGACGCGGCGTGCCCAACGTTCTCTGGAAATGTAGGCTATTGCGTGCTGGAACGGCAGGCTTTGATCCGTTATCAGCGGTTCGGTACGGGGTACAAGCGTGATGTTGCCCGACGTCCCGATGTCCAGGTGCAGCAGCTTCCAGTCGAGACATGTGCACACACGAAGAGTGGCGTCCGAGCACGCTCATAGCCCTGAGTCCCGCGCAGCGCGGGTCTTCATCCCCCAAGCGTTGCGGAAACATCGGCATGACAGCGCGTGAGAGCGCTGACGCCCACTACGATTGCGACGTAGGGCGGATGACCAGGCTGCCGACCTCGACATCATCTGGTTGATCGATCGCATAGCCGATGGCGTGCGCGATGGCCTCTGCGGACATGCCGCTCGCTTCGGACTGCGCCTGCAGACTTTGCCGCAGCGCGAGGTCGCTCACGGTGTGCAGCAACTCCGATTGCACCATGCCGGGTGAGACCTCGGTGACGCGGATGTTCGGCCCGGATTCCTGGCGTAGCGCCTCGCTGATGGTCCTGACCGCATTCTTGGTCGCAGCGTAGACGCCCATCGTCGGCACGATGCGCAATCCCGCTGTGGAGACCACGTTGATGAAATGGCCGCTCTGCTGGCGGCCGAAGACGGGTAGCGCGGCAGCAATTCCGTGGAGTACGCCACGCAGATTGACGTCGATCATCGCGTTCCATGCGTCGACCTGCAGGGCGTCGAATCGAGACAGTGGGCTGATCCCCGCATTGTTGACCATGACGTCGAGCCGCCCGAATTGCGAGCAGGCCAGGTCCACCAGACCCAAGACCTGCTCGTGCACGGTGACGTCGGTTGGCCGGTAGACCGCCTGCCCGCCGGATTGGATGATGTCCTTGGCGACCTCGGCGATGCGCGCCTCGCGGCGTGCACCAAGCACTACCTTGGCGCCGAGCGCGCCCAGGTGAAGCGCGGTGGCCCGGCCCATGCCGCTACCGGCGCCGGTGATGACCACGACCTTGTCTTTGATCGTCATCTGCGTGCTCCGTGGTGGATGTGCCACCCACGGTAGCGCTGCCAGCTGGATGAATTATGCTTGCGCGGCCATGATTTCATCGCAATCGTCCAAAGACGACCCACTCTCGCAGGTTCTGGTCGCGCTGGGTGCCAGCAGCGCCGGACTCAACCGGCTGGAGGCGCGTGGCGATTGGGCGTTGTCGTTTCCGGAAAAGCAGCGGCTCAAGCTGGTCGCGCTGATACGCGGGGAATGTTGGATCTGTCTTCCGCGGCGGGCGCCCAAACGCGTAGTCGAAGGCGACGTGCTGCTGATCGGCAATACGCCCTACGTTGTTGCCAGCGATCCGCAACGCGCGCCTGTCGATGGTGTCTCGCGTTATGCCGGGCAGCAGAGCCTGCGCCTGGGCGATGGCGACGACATGGTGCTGCTTGGCGCAGGCATTCTCTTCAGCGGCGAGAACAGCGGATTTCTGATCGATGCGCTGCCGCGACTCATGAAGATCCAGAGTGCCTCTCCATCCGCCGGCGCCGTGCGCACGACGCTGGATCTGCTCGATGCGGAAATGGGCCGGCATCGGATGGGCAGCGCTCGGGTCGCGTCGTGTCTTTCCGAAGTGCTGGTAGTGGAGGCCATTCGCGCCTACATGCACGCGCATACACAGGCGCACACAAGCTGGATTGGTGCACTGGGCGATCGCCACATCGGCGCGGCACTCGCGCTGATGCACGGCGATGTTGCACACGCGTGGACAGTGGCCGAACTGGCATCGCGCGTGGGCCTGTCGCGCTCGGCGTTTTCGTCGCGCTTTTCGCAGACCGTCGGGCAGGCGCCGCTGCACTACCTGACGCAGTGGCGCATGCTGTTGGCGCACAGGCTGCTTGCCGAAACCGGTCTGGATATCGCCCACGTTGCCGAGCGTGTCGGTTACCAGTCGCCGAGCGCGTTCGGCCATGCGTTCAAGCGCATGTTCGGGGCGGCCCCCAAGCGCCTGGTGAGGCCGAGCGAGACATAGCGCAGCGATAAACGACGTCGCCCAGCCGAAGCGTTTGCGAGTGCACGTAAGTCCGTCGCTGGCGCCCATGTGATCCATTGCCGGCCCTGCGCATGCCGCTGATCTTGTTCATCGGCTCGACCCGCCAGCAATCGCGCCCTCAGTGGTGTGTCGTGACGGGGTGAAGGAAGCGGAGTGGCGTGCTTTGATGCATTCGCGGCCTCTGGGATCACAGCGCGGCGACGGCCTACCGCCGATCATTACCAGCATGAATATCGGGAACCAGATCACGGCGCGCACCGTGACCGTCACCTCGGGCGACGCCGGGCACGCAAGCAGGAAAGTCAGTGTGGAACTGTCCGGTCGCCCCGATCCGCGGTGGCAATCGTGCTTCCACTTCGTCGTGCAGGGCCGCGATGGCTTCTACATGGAAGGCCGCCCGTTCTTCGACCAGTCCAACGTCGAATGCGTCGTGCCAGCCGGGCAGGTAGATGCCTTTCGGCGCGAATTACCGGAGGTTCTGGCATTGACCAACACGCTTGCGCGCGCGCAAGCCAACAAGGATGCGGATCGACGCTAGGCTGCAGTGGATGCATGCTGCAGACGATACGCAGGTGTGATCGGCGCCGCATCGCATTGACGCAGTATTGGTTGGATCCGGGTGCAAATCACCAATCGGTTGGTGCGTAATCCTTCAAGAACTGGCCCCACACATGTTCGCCGGTGTTGAAGCCGTGGATGATCGGGTCGACGATGCGCGCGGCGCCGTCGACGATATCCAGCGGTGGATGGAAGCGTTCCTGCTGGACCTTGAGCGCGGCGATCTCTGCCGGGTCTTCGTCGGTGACCCAGCCGGTATCCACACTGTTCATATGGATGCCGTCGTTCTGGTAATCGGCCGCCGAGGTGCGCGTCATCATGTTCAACGCGGCCTTGGCCATGTTGGTGTGCGGGTGACGCGTGGTCTTGAAATTGCGGTAGAACTGGCCTTCCATCGCCGAGACGTTGACGATGTGCTTGTCGCGTTCGGGCGTGCGCAGCATCAGCGGCTTGAGCCGCGCATTGATGATGAACGGTGCGATGGCGTTGACCAGCTGCGTTTCCAATAGCTCCACCGACGGCACTTCGGCCATCAGCAGGCGCCAGGAATTGCGGCCGCGCAGATCGACCTGCTGCAGATCCTGATCTAGGCGCCCATCGGGAAACAGATGCTGCTGGCCTACCAGCTCATCGTCCAGCAACGCGATCTGCGAGAGTTCGGCGGCACGGGTGAGGCCGTCGGCGCTGTCGAGCCCACGGCCATGCACCGCGGGCAACGCGGTGGCCGAGGCATCGCGGAGCAACTCCGGCGTGCGCAGGCCTTCGTAATGGCCGACAAGATTACGCACGGTCTCCGGCAATTCGTGCAATGCGGCAGTTTCGCCGGCCATCATGTGGGCGTAGAACTGCGGCGGGCGCCGCACGGTCTGGCAGGCGTTGTTGATGATGAAATCCAGCCGCTCGCGCGTGGCCAGCAGTTCATTGCAGAACGCTTCCACGCTGGGGGTATGGCGCAGGTCCAACCCGAACACCTGCAGGCGATGACCCCACTGCGCGAAGTCCGGCTCCTGCGCATAGCGCGCGGCCGAATCGCGCGGAAAGCGCGTGGTGACGATCAACGCTGCACCGGCGCGCAGCAGCTTCAACCCCGCCTGGTACCCAATCTTGACGCGCCCGCCGGTCAGCAAGGCGACGCGCCCGCGCAGGTCGGCGGTTTCGGTGCGCTTGAAGAAATTCAGCTCCGCACAGGTCGGGCACATCTGGTCGTAAAAATGATGCAGCTCGGTGAACTTCTGCTTGCACACATAGCAATGGCGCAGCTCGGGCGAATGCGTGGGCTCCGGCGCGGCAGTGGCGTTTTCGCCGTTGTGGGCATCGTGCAGGCCGGCGGCATGCGGCGGGAAATAGTTCGGCGTGCTGAACACCGGTTTGCGCCGTAGTGCGCGGATCCCGCGTTGTTCCAGCAGCGCTTCGGCCTTGCGCACCTTTTCCTGGTGGCGCTCTCGCTCGCGCTGCTTGAGCAACTGCCGCCGCGCCTTCGGCTCGGGGTGATAGACCCTGGCGACCACTTGATGCAGCCGCACACGGTCGGCTTCGGGCAGGCTGTCCAGCACGCTGCGGTCGGCGTCGATGGCCTCCAGCACGTCCAGGGCCGCGCGCAGGCGGTCGGTCAGGGGCAGCTCGTCGTTGGGTACGGGTGGGGCGTTGGTGTTCAAGGCAGGTCCGGAATGGGCGGCTGGCGGCGCAGGCAAGGATGGCCGGCAGCCAGCAGGCGAAGACGGGAGCGGGCGGGCAGGGCACCGCAGCGCATGGCCGCTGGCGGGAAGTCGGCAGGTGGGCATTTTCGCCGATTGTGGTTGGTTGGCGCCAATGCGGGCGGCTGAGCGGGTCAGCCAGGCTGTTGCCGGGCGCTTGGCTGGCGGTATTGGGCGCGCCTGGAGCGATGGGCTGTCGTTGGAAGTCCCCCGGGCTGCGCGGAGGATGCGACTGGCCGGATGTTTGGGTAATCTCCCGCCACACCGGCGCGGATTGGCGCCCGGGCATTCAAGGGGACATCGATGAAGACTTCCATGCTGGCCATCGGGCTGGCCGGCTTGCTGTGTGCGTGCACGGTTGTGTCGCCCGATCCGGGGCAGCAGGCCGTGTTGGTGGATAAACCCATGTTCTTCGGCAAGGGCGGCATCCGCCTGGACGATGTGCGCGATCCTGGCCGCACTTACACGTGGCTGACCACGTCGGCCACCTATGTGGATGTGACGCCACAGACCGTGCAGGTGGCGTTCGACGATTTCTCCTCCAGCGACAACATCCTGTTGGACTTCTCCACCCAGATCCAATACAGGATTACTGCGCCGGCGCTGTTGTTGTCCAGGTTCGGGCAGGATTGGTTCAAGAACAATGTTGCCAGTCAGTACGCGTCCATCGTGCGCGACCAGGTCAAGCGCTACGACATGACCAAGATGATGAGCGACCCCGACACCGCCAGGAAGATCGACGATTCGGTGACACAAAACGTCAGTGCCTTGGTCAAGGAGCAAGGCCTGCCGATCCAGATCCAGAACATCACCCTGGGCCGCGCGCGCCCGAATCCGGATGTGTTGCAACAGATGAATCTGACTGCCGCGCAGCAACAGCGGGTCAAGACCCTGGTGGAGGCGACCACCGCAGAACGGCAGCGCGAGCAGGAGCAAGAGGCCAAGGCCGACGCAGATAACGCGTATCGCAACCGCATGGGCCTGACGCCGGAGCAATACCTGGCCAGCCAGATCGCCGAGCTCAATGCCGAGGCCTGCAAGAAAGCGCAGGCGTGCTACATGGTGCCGTCGGGAACCTCGGTGATTGCAAGATAGCTGCGCCGTTGCCTGCCGCCACGCGCAAGCACCGGGTGATGAATAGTCACACGCGCGCATCCCATCGCGCTGCTCACGCAGCCTGCAACATCGGTGGGCTACGGTCGCCTGTAAGTGTGGCGGTGGGAGAAAACACGATGGGTCTGTTGGTCGACGGCAAATGGCAGGACAGGTGGTATGACACCAGCAAGAGCGAGGGGCGGTTCGAGCGCTCGCAGTCGCAGTTTCGCAATTGGATCACGCGCGATGGCAGCGCCGGGCCGCATGGCCAGGGCGGTTTTCGGGCCGCTTCGGGGCGTTATCACCTGTATGTGTCGCTTGCCTGCCCATGGGCGCACCGCACGCTGATCTTCCGGCGCCTGAAAGGGCTGGAGTCGATGATCGACGTGTCCATCGTGCATTGGCTGATGCGCGAGAACGGCTGGACCTTCGCCGACGGGCCGGGTGTGGTCGGCGATACGGAGCATCACGCGCAGTATCTGTACGAGGTGTACCTCAAGGCCGACCCGCATTACTCGGGTCGCGTCACGGTGCCGGTGTTGTGGGACCGCGAGCGCAGGACCGTGGTCAGCAACGAGTCGGCAGACATCATCCGCATGTTCAATAGCGCCTTCGACGAGATTGGCGCTGCAGACGGCGATTTCTACCCGCAGCCGCTGCGCGAGCAGATCGACGCGGTGAACGCGCGTGTCTATGACACCGTCAACAATGGCGTCTACAAGGCAGGCTTTGCGACCACCCAGTCGGCCTATGAAGAGGCGGTGGCGCCGTTGTTCGAAAGCCTGGACTGGCTGGAGGCGCGTCTGAGCGCCCAGCGCTATCTCTGCGGCGACCGGCTCACCGAAGCCGACTGGCGCTTGTTCACCACACTGGTGCGGTTCGATGCGGTGTATGTCGGGCACTTCAAATGCAATTTACGGCGCATTGCCGACTACCCGCAGCTGTCGGGTTTCTTGCGCGAGCTCTACCAGATGCCGGGGATTGCCGATACCGTGAACTTCCAGCACATCAAGGGTCATTACTACCAGAGCCACGACACCATCAACCCCACCGGCATCGTCCCGATGGGGCCGCTACTGGATCTGGATGCGCCTCATGGGCGCGGCGGCTGAGTCGCATGTCGAGATGGCGCGGCGGTGCAGTGGCGTATGCTGCGCTACCGCGCGATCAACAGGACGACGTCATGCTCAATCATGTGATGGTGGGAACGAACGATGTCGCGCGTGCGCGTGCGTTCTACGACGCAGTGCTAGGGGCTGTCTTCGGTGCGCCCGCGCCGTTCGTCAATCAGGCAGCAAGCGGGCACACGCGCCTGTTCAACCGGCATGCGGGCAGCACCTTTTGTGTGAGCGAGCCGATCAACGACGAACCCGCCAGCCCGGGCAACGGCGCAACGATCGGCTTCAAGTGCGACTCGCCCGAGCAAGTGCAGCACTTTCATGACATCGCGGTGGCTGCCGGTGGCATCTCCATCGAAAAGCCGCCCGGTTTGCGTGAGAGCAGCATGGGCCCGACGTGGTTGGCTTATGTGCGCGATCCCGATGGGAACAAGTTGTGTGCGATCTATCGCCCGGCGTGAACGTGGGTTTTGGCGTGGTCTGTCGCAGACATGATTTGCTGAGCTGATGACGCGCGCGCACGATCGCGCCCACTGGCAGGCCGTCAGCACGACGCGTGAGGCAGCGAACGTGCGTTACCGTTTGGCCGCATCGTGCATGATCAATGTTGCCGCACCCACCGAGATCGCATCTTCGACGACGCCGGTGCTGGTCTGGCCGTAGCGCTCGATCGCACGCATCCGCACATTGAAGGTGAGATGGGCGGCAGCAACTGCCGTCGTCGCGCCAAGCAGCGCCGCGATGCCACGTTGTTCGCGCGGCGCCAACGCAGTGCCGACGATCACACCAGTGGCAATGCGGGCAATCATGCCGGGCAGCACGATGCGGTCGGGAGCGGTCTTCATCTTGTCGCCGGCCAACTCGCCGCCAGCCAGTGCCAGCATGCCGGCCGATGCCAGTGGGTTGGCGAGCAATGCCGGCGCGCCATTGTCGGCAGGCAGCCTGCCGGTGCGTGCAGCGTTGGCGACGGCGGCCAGCGGCGTCATCGAGCGCATGCCGGCAACGGCGCCCATCAGGATGGAGTGGATCAAAGCCATGTGCACCTCTGCATGTGCTCGACCATCGCAGGCGGAATGCCTGCGCGTGGCACGCTGTTATCGATCTGCGCAGACTAGGGTGTGGCGTGTGTGGGAGGTGGCAAGACGTTGTGCACGCCGCGCATCGGTTGCGCTCGCATGCCGGTGTCTGCCGTATGCAACACGCTGCGCAGCAGCGGGTGGTGTTCGTGGCTGACCACTGCGGTGCATGCCGTCGCCTTGGGCACTTCAGTATCCAGACGGCATGCCTTGCGTCAGCGTTCGCTCCGATCGGCAGCCTTGCTCCCAAGCAACGCCTTCAGGCCGTGGGTGATACCGCGCGGCCCGATGCTCAGGTGGTCCTCATCGTCGAGAACCTCAAGTGTGAGATGCAACGACGGATAGCCACGCGCACGCAATGTACGCGCCATGTTCTGGGCGTCGATGACCATGTCGTAGGTCTGGTGATAGCGCACTTGTTCGTACTGGCCGATGTACATGTACACCTGCGCCGGCAAATCGCCATGCGCGGCAGCAAAGGTTTTTTCCTGCGCCACCATCGCATGTTCGCCATACCAGTACGACGGGCTGCCCAGGATGTAGCCGGAAAACATGTCCGGGCTGCTCAACAGGATCTGCGTACCGAGCAGGCCGCCGTACGAATGCCCCAGGTACAGACGCCGCTGTTCATCGGTTCGGTAGCGGGTGGCGACAAACGGCAGGACGCGATCGCGCAGGTATTGGAGGTAGGCAGCGCTCTTGCCGTGGGTGGCAACCGGTGCGGCGGTTGGGCCATCTTCCGGCGTCGGCGTGTAGTCGCGCCTGCGGCTCGGCATGGGCTCTTCGCCGACGGCGTAGGACAGCCCGACCAAAATGAAATCCTCGATGGCCGGGCCTTCGCCATTCAGACGGCGTGCGATCTGTTTGACCAGTGGGAACGCGTAATCGCCATCGGTGGCATACACCACCGGATAACGCCGCTGCGGGTTGTCCGCATAGCCACGCGGCAGGGCGACAAAGACTTGATAGCGGCGGCCCGAGACTGGATCCGGCACGTCCCAGACCTGTGTGTCGGCCAATTCGTAAGGATGGCCCTCGCCACGCTGGCTGCCGGGCGCGTGGGCAAGCGTATGTGCTGCGACCGCCGGTTGCGGCGTTGCTGCTTCAGCCGGTGCCGGCGCTGGTGCCTTGGCGCAGCCGACCAGCAGCACCATCCCTAATCCTGCCAACAACACAGTCTTCAAAACAGCCTCCTGCAAGGTGAATTCGCAACATGCAACACAATCGGTACGCTGCCTTCAGTTCAGCCGCCCAATCGCGCTCAACGCAGGTGTCTTGGCCATATCGTTCGGGTTGGTGCCTGGCATGTCCTGTGGCACGGGCATGCCCTTGCTGCGATAGAACTCGATCCAGTAAGGCGAAATCTTGCCGGTCTGCAGGTTCCTGAAGTTCATCGGTTGCAGGGCAAATACGTGATGCATGCGGAAGGCGCGCTCGATGAAGTCCGAGCAGTAGTAACTGTTGTCGTCCGGCACGTAGGTGTCGTTGTACGGCTTGCCTAGCATGCGCCGCGCTTGCGCGATGGCGTCGGGAATGGCTGGGCGATACGTGGCGGTGAGCCGATACACGACAATCTGCCGCTGCTTCGCGTTTGCTTCAGCAACGAATGCTGCCAATGGTTGTTCGCGCGAGCCGTGTTCGTCGGCGTGCAGCACCACCGCAGCATCACCTGCATGCGCCACCAGCGCGACATGATCGAAGCTGAGTTGGCCTTGTGTGGCAGTGGCGTTGTCGATGGCGCCACTCAGGCCGGTGCGCGCTGCGGTGACGAATAGCAGATCGCCGTCCTGCACCTTCAGCGCCAGCGCCGTGGAGGGTAGCAAGGCGACCAACAGTAACAACAGCAGAGCGATGCGCATGGAGTGAGGCTTCAGGACAACGGAGCCGGCATTATCGCCGGGATGCACGCGACTGGCGCCAAACAATGCAGGGACATGCGCGCATGTCACCCCGCATCGGGATGCAAGGCACGCGCACTCGCTGGGCCTATTGACGTCAGTTTCGTCGGCCGGGACTGTAAACTGGCCATGCCAGCGGGCGTCGCCGCCGCCATCGCGTCGCGGCAATCCCTGTCTGTCTGGAGTGTTGCATGCGTGCGTCTTCTGCGTTGTCGCCGATGGGCCGACTGTTTGCGTTGGCTGCGTTTTTCGAAGGGCTGACCTGGGCCGGGTTGTTGCTCGGCATGTTTCTCAAGTACGGGTTGCAGAGCACCGAGTCGGTGGTCTGGGTGTTCGGGCGCCTGCATGGCGCGGCGTTTCTGTTCTATGTCGCGGTCAGCGTCATCGCCGCATTGCGGCTGCGCTGGCCGTGGTGGGCCTGGGCCTTGAGTCTGCTGGCGGCGTTGCCGCCGCTGGTGACGGTACCGCTGGAGATGTGGTTCCGGCGTCTCGGCTTGCTGGGCCAGCGGCGACCTGCTGCGCACTGACCCGCTGCGCGCTCGGCGCGCGCGACACTTGGCGGCACGTTCGCCGCTGACGCTGGCCCATCAGATCAGAGAGCCGGTGTTTCTTGCGCCGGTGGCAAGGACGAGCGCGCGCGGTCGAACACACCAAACGGATGGAGCGCGCATGAAGGGTGCCGGCGTGCCGGTGGAATCGCTGTACTCGTCCAACGAGGGCAACGGCTTCTACACCGAGCCGCATCGATGAGTACGACACGCGCGTGCTGGCGTTGTTGAGCAAGCAGTTGGGTGGCGGTACGGCCAACTGAGTGGCCACCGTGTCATCCGGGTCTGCCCGGATGACACGTGTGGTCCGGCAACTTGGCGCGGTGAATCGTCAGCCTCAGAGTGCTGCGCCGGCCACCATACAGTCTGCGCGCCGCTCAGTTCTTCGGCATCGGCTGCATCTGGTACTGCGCCGGCGGGGTCGCACCGAGCAGGTATTGCACGAAGTAATCCCAGCGGCGGCGGGTGACGTACGGGGTGAGATCGCCGTAGCCATGCCTGGCGTTGGGCAGCATCAGCATGTCGAAGTTCTTGTTGGCCTTGATCAAGGCATCGGCCACCAGCAAGGTGAGGTACGGCGGCACGTTGTCGTCCAGGGTGCCGTGCAGCAGCATCAGCCGGCCCTTGAGCTTGCTGGCGTGGTTGGCGTTGGCCTGGTCGTCGTAGTTGGAGCTGCCGTCCTTGTTGACGATGTGCTCGCCGTGATATTTCTCGGCCCAGTCGTCTTCGTAGCCGCGGTTGTCGTGGTTGCCGCTTTCCGACCAGGCGACCTTGAAGAAATCCGGATAGCGCAGCATCGCGCCGGTCGAGGCGTTGCCGCCGCCGGAGTGGCCCCAGATGCCGACGCGATCCAGATCGATCCAGGGATAGCGCTGACCAAGCTCCTTCAAGCCGGCGACCTGATCGGGCAAGGTGTTGTCGCCCATGTCGGCGTACCAGGTGTCGTGGAAGCTCTTGGAGCGCCACGGTGTGCCCATGCCATCGATGGCAATGACGATAAAGCCCAGTTCGGCCAGCGACTGGTTGTCGCCATGTCCGGCGAGAAAACTACGTCCGCGCACCGAGCCGGTCTGCGGGCCGGGGTAGACGTAATCGATGACCGGATACTTGCGCGCCGGGTCGAAGTTGGTGGGCTTGAACATCAACCCGTACAGCGTGGTCTTGCCGTCGCGTGCCTTCACCGTAATGGGTTCTGGCGGAACCCAGCCGGCCGCCTTGAGGCGTGTGATATCGGCGGTGGCAATCGTGCTGACAGTGCGGCCGTCGTCGGCTTCGCGCAGCAACGTGACCGGCGGCGTGACCGAGGTGGAATAGGTATCGACAAAGCGTGCGCCATCGGGCGACAGCGCGATGCTGTGGTTGGCCGGTTCGGGCGTGAGCAACACCGGCTCGCCGCCATCCAGGCTGACTTTCCACAGCTGCTGGTAGTACGGGTCCACGCCTGCGCTGCGGCCGACGCCGACGAACCATGCGGTGCGCGTCACCGGGTCCACGCGCAGCAATTCGGTGACGTTGCCTTGGCCGGTGGTGATGGCGCGTTTGGGTTTGCCGGTGGCCAGATCGTAGAGATACAGCTGGCCCCAATCGCTGCGTTCGGAGAACCACACCGCCTCGTTGCTGGCTGGCAGATAGGCCCAATTGGCCGCGACCTGGCCGCTCTCGTAATAGGTTTTGACGGTTTCGTCGAAGGCGGTACGCACCGCGCCCGTGCTGGCATCGGCAATGCGCAACCAGGTCTGCTTGTGGAAGCGCGAGGTGGAGGCGAACGCCAGCGTCTTGCTGTCCGGTGCCCACTTCACGTCGTCCCACAGGCCAGGCGAGCAACTTACGTCGTCGCAGAGCGTGGAACGATGTTGATCCGGCGGTGTCTTCAGGCGCAGCACGCTGCGGGTGGGCACGTCGATGATGACGCGCTCGATCATGGTCACGTCCTTGTCGCCGGCCAGCGGATATTTCCACGCCTGCAGCTCCGGATGGCCAAGCTTGGTGCTGACCAGGTACATGTCGCCGGTCTTGCGCTGGTCCTGCTGGAAGGTGGCGATCTTGCGGGAGTCCGGCGACCACGCCACGACGGCATTGTCGGTGTGCTGCCAGCCGGCGTTATCGGTGGCGTAACCGAAGTTTTCCACGCCATCGCGGGTGAGCTGGGTTTCCCGGCCACTGGCAAGATCGCGCACCCATAGGTTCCAGTCGCGTATGAAGGCTTCGCTGCGCTTGTCCGGCGACAGCACGCCCGGTTCCGGTTTGTCCTTGGCGTACAGCTTGCTGCAACGCGCACCCGCATCGCAGACCACGGCGGTATCGCGCACGTTGAGGCGGTAGCGACCATCGGCGGTGACCTTGACCACCGGTGCGAAGGTGTCGGCCTTGAGCGGCTTGTCGCCGGTCTTCAATAGTTTGTTGAGCGAAGCGACCAGCGCAGCCTGTTTGACCAGCGGTGCGGTCTTGCCGGTGCTGGTGTCCAGCTGCAGCAGCCGGTTGCCCTTGGCATCGTGATCGACATACACCACGTGCGTGGCGTCCAGCCAGTCGATACGGGTGACGGCGTGGTCCACCAGCGGCTGTGCGGCGTAGTTGATCAGCCGTTCGGCGCGCGCGTAGTCGGCCTCGGTGACGGCAGGGGCTTGCGCACTGGCAAGTGCCGGCAGGGCGGCCAGGGCGATGGCGACGCACAGGTGCCGCAGCGGCAACGGGGTGGTGGGCATGAAGACTCTCCGGGA
This sequence comes from Xanthomonas sp. D-36-1, assembly GCF_017746155.1. Lineage (NCBI taxonomy): Bacteria > Pseudomonadati > Pseudomonadota > Gammaproteobacteria > Lysobacterales > Lysobacteraceae > Xanthomonas > Xanthomonas sp. D-36-1. Next base: position 66,540 of record NZ_JAGHWR010000029.1, on the reverse strand, counting down.
TGAAAGGCGCGCGCAATGCGGTCGGCGCGACCGTCCGATGCTACCCGCCACGTGGGCCGGGTGCCTCTGCCAGAAGTCGTGCTTGGCGCTCGGGGACGCACGGTGCCCGCTTGGCTGTTTCAACGGGCGAAGATCTGTCATCGGTGACGTGCAGTGACCGCCCCCCGGCGGCTGCGGGGCGACCAAACGCCAAAGCTGCGCCGCCAGCATCTGCTGCTGCCCGCCGCACACGTGCCTGCGGGCGAAAGGCGTGTCTGCGCAGCGCGACGCGCATGGTGCAAGCAATTCGCTCAGCGCCGGCGCCCCTGCGCGCGTGCTGCAGCGATGGCAGATCCGCACGCGCTTACTTGCTCATGCAGCGCTTCCAGCGCTCGTTCACCCGCTGCGCAAACCAGGCGGTGGTGAGCGTGCGGGTGATCTTGGGGCTTTCCAGGGTGATGCCGGGCAACACGGCACGCGGCAGCGGTTTGCCGGCGCTGCGCTCTGCCAATGCGAACACCTGGCGGTACAGGTCGGAGTCGGTGAAATCTGCGGTGTTGCCGTCCTCCAGTGCGCGGCGGAGCTGGCGGTCGCTCATCGCCAACTGGCTGCCCAGGCTGCGTGCGGCGCGCTCGGTGCCGCCGGGCGCATCCAGGCTGGCGCCCGGCGTGAGCAGGTCGCCGTCCAGGGCTAGCGCGATACCGCTGGCCTTGCTCAGCGCGGCCTGGAAGGCGGCATTGCGGCTGGCGTACCAGCCGGCGTTGAAATCGGCGAAGCGGTACAGCAGCGCGTCGTAGTTGACCGGATAACCCAGCAGATGCTGGGTGCCGAACCACAGCCCACCGCGTCGGCTGAAGACTTCGTGGCGGATCGAATCGCCGGGCGGGTAGGGGTAGCGCTGCGCATGCTGTTCGGCGAAGGCGATGCTCACCTGCATCGGCCCGGCGGAATGCACCGGGTTGAAGCCGTCGAACAGTCGCGCGCCCAACGGCACGCTGCCGGCGAAGTCTTCGAAGATGCGGCTCAGTTCCTGTTCGGTGCGCGCGGCAGCGATGCGCGTGGCATAGCTGCGCCCATCCGGCGAAGGCAGACGCAAGGCGGCATCGACCATGAAGCCGGGAATGTGATGCGCACCGGCGCGGCGGTCGATCTCTGCACGCGAGATCTTGCCCAGGTTGGGCACGACCGGGTTGGCCTGGTAGGTCGATTCCTGCTCGGTCACCGCCAGCACTGCGCAGATGTGCTCGGCGCTGGTGTCCAACGCCTGCGAGGACAGCGCCACGTACACATCGCTGGCCCAGCCGGCGCGGTCGGGCAATGTTGCCGGCAGGCGACGCGCGATATCGGCCTTGACCGCCTCGGGCGAGCGTTGCGGGGCCCGCGGGGCCTGCGTGGCGCAGGCCGACAACAGGGCGATGGCGAGCAGGGTGAGCACGCGGGGCAGGTGTGAGATCACGGCGTCTCCGGAAGATCGAGGGGCGGCAGCTGCCGTGCAGCAGTTTACGCGGCCGCGCCGTGGAAGCTTTACCTGCTGGCGCGCAAGGCTGCTGTGCCGAGGCATCGCGATGACAGGGCGATCGGGGCCGATGGGGTGGGTTGCTTGTCGCAGTGCGTCGGGCGGATTGCGCGATAGCCAGGCGACGACGTCGGTCTGGCTGCCGTCCGCGCACCAGTGCGATGTGCCGCGTTCTACCGTCATCCGGATTCAAGAATGGCCCGCCTGGACCGCTAACGAACGCGACCGCTTGCGCGTCGATCACGTGACCTGTCGTGTGCGTTGGTCATCATGCCGTTCGCATCATTCGGAAGATTGGCGTTTCGCCTGAAATTCCGCTGGATTCCATCGCCATCCAACCGTGGGAGTGCTTGACATGCCGCAGCAACCAGCAAGCCGCCACGTCAGCGCGAATGGCATCGGCTTGGCGTGCGCACGCTGCGGCCCGTCGTCGACGTGATGATGCGATGAGCATGTGCGTGGTCCGGTGGCGACATGGGCTCGCCGCGTTTGCCTTGCTGCTGGGCAGTGGCATGGTGTCGGCGCAGCCGCAGCCGTGGAAGACGATCGAAGCGGCGACCATCGACGACCCCGTGGTCGCGTTGCAGATCGCACAAGGCGCACTGCAGCGTGCGAGCGGCGACCACGACGTGGATGCCGAGTTCTGGGCCTTGCTGGCGCAGGCACGCGTGCTTATTTCACTGGAAGACAGCGAACGCCGCCAGGCGGTGCTGACGCAGGCGCGCGGAAGGCTCGACCAGCTGCACGGCAACACCCCGCAGGCACGGCTGTGGCTGTATATCGTGCAGGCGCTCAGCGATGTGCGCGAAAACCCCAATCGCGTCATGGTGGCGCGGCTGGAAGCGCTGCGCCAACGGGCCAGCGCGCTGGGCCGCAACGATCTGCTGTGCGAAGTGGAGGCGGTCGACATGTGGAGCATGCTCGCCTCCGGCAGCAGCGATGAATCCTGGAGCGCGGCGTAGGCCAGCTATCAATGTGCCGCGCGCGAAAACCTGCTGGGGCTGGAGCTGGATGCGTTGACGCAACTGGGAGCATTGGCCAGCCGCGTCGGTGGTCGCGCCGCCGAAGACAACGAAACCGAAGACTACCTGCAGCGTGCGCTGGCACGCCTGCACGACCAGCCGGCGCGCTTTCAGCGCAGTCTGGTCGAACACGAGTTCGGCACTGCCTTGGCAACACGGCAACCGGAAGCGGCGCTGCTGCATTTCAGGCGCGCATTGGCGCTCAGCCGCGAACTGCGCGACCAGGCGGGCGTGGCTGCAGCGCTGACCAGTGCCAGCGAGGCCCTGATCGAAACCGGCGATGCCGCTTCTGCATTGACGATGGCCCGCGAAGCCCTGCCGCTGATGCAGCAACAAGGCAATACCGGGCGTGTTGCGGCATGTCACGCCGTCTTGCTGCAGGCCTTGATCGCGTTGAAGGCGCAGGGCCTGGACGCGGAAATCGTCGCTGCCAAGGCCGCAGACGATCCCAATCTGACCTTGAACCGTCGCGCACAATTGGTCGACGCCATCGCCCAGGCACTTGCATTCCAAGGCCGCCATGCCGAGGCCTACCAGGAACTGCAACGCGCCAATGCGCTGCGCGCGCAGAGCCTGGACCGCCAGCGCGATACGGTGATGTTGCGCTTGCAGGCGCGCTACGAAGATGCACGCCGCGGCGCCGAAACGGCCGAGCTGCGCCGCCGCAGCGAGACCGCGCAGCTGGCACTGCAGGCGCGCGAAGCCGGCCAGCGGACGCTGTGGATCGCGTTGTGCGCAGCCTGCCTGTTGCTGCTCGGGGCACTGGTGGTGCTGGCCTTCGGCGCACGGCACCGCCGCCAGTTATCGCGGCTGGCGATGCGCGATGAACTCACCGGCCTGCCCAACCGGCGCGCCATTCGCACCGAGGCGCAGCAGCAGATCGAGCAGGCCTTGCGCTCGCAAACGCCGGGCATGCTGGCATTGATCGATCTGGATCACTTCAAGCAGATCAACGACGTGTATGGCCATGCCACCGGCGATGCGGTGCTCAAGGCGCTGGCCAGCGCATCGCGGCTGGCCCTGCGCGGGCAGGATCGCCTGGGCCGCCTGGGCGGCGAAGAATTCCTGCTGGTGTTGCCGGGCTGTGGCGAAGAGGAGATTCCCGCGGTGTTTACGCGCCTGCGCAGCGCGGTGGCAGCGATCGACATCGCCGGCCTGCCGCCCGAGCAACCGGTGCGCTTTTGTATGGGCGCGGTGCGCATCGTCGCCGACACCGGGCTGGATGTGTTGCTGAGCCAGGCCGATCTTGCGCTGTACGCCGCCAAGACCGCTGGGCGCGATCAGTGGGCGGTGTGCTGAACCTGATGCACACACCTGCGCTGCGACATCGGGGCGATGCTGCGGCACAATCTGCCGGCCGATGGCGACCGCTGGTTGCCGTGAACCGATCGAACGGCCCAGAACCGCATGCGCATCGATAGCCGCCTTTCCCGCATGTTGCACGTGTTGCTCCACAGGGTCAGAAGCCCGCGGCTGAATGGGGACGCGTCAACTTCGCTGTCATGTCGATAGCAACTCAGGCTTGAAAACACCGCGTCCATCAACGCCGCCGGCCTCTGAACGCAAGGCCTCACGCCTGACCGACTGGCGAGTGCGCGGCGTAGCTGTCATCGTGGTGATCGCATGTTGCGGACGCCTGTGGCTGTTGCGTGATGCAATCCCCGAAGGGCGCCATGTCAGCGCTATTGATGGCCGACCGGCACGGAGTTTTCTGGTCGACAGCGACCCGCATCGCTTCTGGATTACGGTCGGCTGGGATGCGCTGCTGAGCTGCGTGCCGTTGGCGATCGTCGGCGGCGTCGCATGTGCGAGTTGGAAGGCGCGCCGTCAGCTGCGGTGATGGTGCGGCTGATCGCGATCGCACGTTTTCGCACTGCATGACCCGGCCTGTGCGTTTGCCGGCGATCATGCGACGCCTCTGCCCTCCGACACGCAGCGACTGAGGCGCGGTGCCAGGCAATCGCATGCAGCGTGCAAGCGCTGGTACGCGGCGCAATAGATCTGCTGAGCAGACAGCGCTGACCAAAACCAGGCCGGATTCGCATCGGCCGCAGCGCTCGCAACGGTCAGTGCGCTTCTTGCGTGCGTGCAGGTCGCCGGGCACCGTGCCTGGGCCAGGCGTCGTAGCTATAGACGAACTGCTTCTGGTCGGCCCCTGCGGTCGGGTCGCAATGCCAGGAGCCGGCGACACCGCCGGGTTCCAGCACGCCGCCGATCTCGCGTATCGCTTGCGCTTCGAAGGCGCAGATGGGCCCGTAGACGGCCACGTCCCAGTCAGGTCGCGACGTCGGATGCGCGTGCTGTACCAGCACGACGTCGCTGCCATGGAAGCGATGGACCTGCGCGGCATGCCGTCGATCGGTGCTGAAGTAGCAAGGTGCGCCGATGCCCAGCACAACGACCTCGTCATCGCGCACTACCGCGCACTTGCCCTGGTGTTCGCCCAGGTGGATCACACGCCCGCCCACCGTTGCGGTAGTCACCGGATAGCGCGTGGTCACTCCTGACATCGGCTGCGATGGTGCGCTTGCCGTCACCGATGCCGTCTGCGCGTGTGCTGGTGCCGCAGTGACCAGCAAGAGCGAAACCAGCAGGGCAATGATCACGTGGGCGCGCATGCAACATCCATGTCGAGGGAGCGGCAGTATCGCAGATCCCTTCGGCGGCACGCTGCAACTGCCGCGGCAACCGTCATGCTGGCCTCGCGCACGCCTCGCGTGATCATGCAGTGCGCATGCGTGCTGTGAGTGCACGCTGCCTTGCATCTGCCGCTCGGTGATCGCACAGATCGTGTCGCCAGCGTCAATGGCACGGAGGCACCACTCAGCGCCGTGCCGGCAAGTTCGCCAGCACGCCATCCAGGGCAAGTTGCGTGGTGAAGCCGGCCTTGGCCAGACGCTTGCTCACTTCGTTGGGTACATCGCGCCCACTGGTGAGCTTGTTGGGCGCGCCGGTGTAGTGAAACAGCCGCCCGCCTCGGCGCAGCACGCGTGCCAGCTGATCGTAGAAGACCTGCGAATACAGCTCGCCAGCAATGCCGAAGCGGGGCGGGTCATGCAGGATGGCATCGACCGAATCGTCGGCCAGCGTGACGATGTGCTGCGCAATATCGGCATGGGTCAGCTGCAGGCGTCCGCCGGCAGCAGCGCCCTCCGGATCCGGCGACCACGGGTTGAGCGTGCGCAGCCACAGCACGTCGGCATTCTTTTCGAACGAGCGCAGCTGCGCGACCCCGGCCCCCAGGCAGCAGGCGGCGAAGTAGCCCAGCCCGCCGCAGGTGTCCAGCACGCTCTTGCCGCGCGGGTCCACCAGCGCCACCTTGCCCCGCGCATCCTCGAACGGCGACAGCTGCGCCGAGGGCAGCATCTTGATGCCATCGATCTCGAACGTGGGCGCGCCCCATTCGGTCGGCACCAGCTTGATCAATGCGCCGCTGTAGCGCGAGATCGGCGCGAAATCCTCGCCATCCCAGAAGTACAGCGTGCGCTCCTTGAGCTTGCCCGGATAGGGATAACCGCGGCCGCGCCATTGCCAGGTCTGTGCATCGAGCTGGGCGGTGTCGGTGCTGCGGCCCAGGTCGAGCGAGCCGGTCCAGTAAGCCAGACCACTGCCGCGCGCGGCAAGCAGCGCTTGGGCATCGGCGAGAACGAGTAAGGGGCCGGAGTAGTGGGGCACGGCTGACAGCTCTGTGTGCGGCGTGCGGAACATGCCGCAGCGCTGCAAGGAAGGGAGCGGCATCGTAACCGACCTGTTGCGGCCAGGCATCTGCCGCCGGGGCGCCCACCGCATGCGTCTGCCACCGAGGTCGACTGCCTGCGCCGTTTCGCTGACACACGCCGCATCGCATACTGCAGGCAGTCCGTATCGACACCTCGTCGGATCGGCGTCAACCGAGGAGCGTGGGTCATGCTGAAGGGTGTGTTGTTGGGGTTCGCCTGTTATGCGGCTTATTCGATCAGCGATGCGTTCGTGAAGCTGCTCGAAGGCACGCTGCCGGTCTATGAAGTGCTGTTTCTCGGCGCGCTGCTGATGCTGCTGGCGGTGCCGTTCCTGAAAAAGCCAAACGACCAGCTGCGCGAGCTGGTGATGGCCAAGCAGCCGGCGCTGTGGCTGCTGCGTGCGCTCACCGGCGCCATCGTCAATCTCACCTCGGTGATCGCCTTCACCACCTTGCCAATGGCCGAAGCATTCGCGCTGATCTTCCTGATGCCGATCTTCGTCACCGTGCTGTCGGTGATCTTCCTCAAGGAAGAAGTGCATTGGCGGCGCTGGTCGGCGGTGATCGTCGGGTTCATCGGCGTGTTGATCGTGCTGCGCCCGGGATTTCGCCATCTCACCCACGGGCATGTGGCGGCACTCGTGTGCGGCCTGGTCGGCGCCATCTCGGTGATCGCCTTGCGCATGGCCGGCCACAGCGAAAAGCGATTGACCTTGTATGGCGCTGGGGTGATCGGCCCGTTGGTGATGGGCGGGATCATGATGTTGCCCAGCTTCGTCTGGCCCACGCTGTCGCAGTGGGGCTTGTTGGCCGGCTACGGCTTGCTCGCCGGGCTGGCCGCCATCTGCATGATGTACGCCACGCGCATGGCCCCGGTCAGCGTGGTCGCACCAACCCAATACAGCCAGATGCTATGGGCCATCGCCTTTGGCTACCTGCTGTTTCATGATCATCTGGACTGGCCGATGGCCGTGGGCATCGCGCTGATCCTGGGCGCCGGTTTGTTCACCCTGGTGCGCGAGGAACAGGTGTCGCGTTGGTGGCGGCGGACGAAGATCGTGTGAGTGCTGCGCAGTACCGGCCGGTTGGCTGGCAGTGGGGCGGGATTCAAAAAAGCCTCGGTCCGTCAGGGGTCCAGACAGCGAGGCAGTTGCGATCCAATCCTGCATCCGGATCCATCGCTGACCAGAACCCGGTGCCGCACGCCGAACGCGCCAGCGCTCGATGAGGCGGGCATCGTCGCCGGCCTTGTTTCGATGCAGTCGCCGCGATAGACGTTTTGCCAATGTGGCCGCAGCGCGCCAGCGTACCGGCCGTTCTCGGGTCGGCGGCGTACCTCAGGGAAATTGTACGTTGCCGGGCTCGAAATACGGCTCGGAGCTACTGTATTCCGTCAGCGCGGGAATCTTGTCCGCGATGACCTTCCCGCGGATATCGGTGATGCGGATGGACAGCGGCTTGTTGCCGAGGTTTGTGCCTACGAAATGGTTGTAATCGGTCTTCGGCAGACTGGTCCAGGTGCTGCCTTGTTTGACTTCGAACTTGACCACCGGATAGGTGTGGTGTCGCACCTGGATCGCGGCCCAGTAGCGTGAACTGCCTTCTTTGATGCGGTACTGCACGTTGCCGGTAATCGGCGCGCGGACGACCTTCCAGCTGATCGGAATGCGCCCGTCTGCCGTGTTGCCGATCGCCGCGAAGGCATTGGGCGACAGATCCAGGCCGCCAGAGGCGCCCCCCGGATACAGGTCGGTGACATAGACGATGGTCTTTCCCCTGGGGCCGGTCACTTCCAGATAGGCGCCAGCCAGCGCGGCCTTGATCCCGCCGAAGTTCAGCTGCGTGGAGTTGAGCGCGGTGATGAAGGCATCGCTCGGAATGGGGTCCAGCAGGAGCGCGCCGCCAGAGTAGCCGGAGCCGGTCATGGTGGCAGTGCCGCTGAAAGTACTATTCCACGACTTCTTCCCGCTCGCATTCTTCGTGCTGTCGCCAGTTGCTGTGGCAATGGCGGGCATGACGGGCAACATGCCCCAGGCATGACGCAAGATCAGCAGTTTGTCTGCGCGGGGGCTGCCATCCGGCGCCAACAGGCCGCCGTTGTTGGCATTGCCAGTTTCCCAACTGCCGAGAAATGCGCTGCGCATTCCAGCGTTTGCCAAATAACCGCTCAATGCGGTTTGCCATGCTGGGTCGCGCGGGTCGCCATCGCCCAGTCCACCGCCGAGGCTGACGGGTACCACTGCATGGTCGAGTGCGAATTGGCCGAAGTCGCGTTGCCACATGGCGGGCAGTGCCTGCGCAAATCCGGGTGCGGCGAAGGCACCGGTCGTATCGCGGTCCGGGCCCGCCAACTTCGGCATCAACACCAGGTGTCGGCGAGCGATGTCCAGCGGCACGCACGCGAACGGCTGAAGATTGCTGCCAGGCGCTTTGCGCCCCGGGTCACTGCACACCCCATTGCTGCCCACACCTTCCACACCCACGAACCAACGCGGTGCCTGCGCCAGCACCGTTGCAGCTGCGCGCGACGCTACCCGGTTCCAATCCTGATCCGCCGCGTTTCCTGTCCAGCTGGCATTGCGGTAGCCGCTGCTGCCAAGGTCGATACCCAGGACATTGGCGTTGCCGCCATAGCGGCGTGCCAGCGTGACCAGGCCGCGCGTCCATGCCTGCCGCTGTGCGCCCAGGAGCGGTGCGCGGTCATCGCAACTTCCATCTGCAAACGCGAACATCACCTGCATCCCGCGCTGGGTTGCGGCATGCACCACTGTGTCGAGCAGTTGCAAGGAATCTAATCCGCGCAGCGTGGAATCGCCGGCAACTTCTGCAGCTGCCACAGGGGCGCGTTGCAGAACAGCGGCGCAGACCGGCACCCGCACGGCATTAATGTCTGACGCCTGCATCCGATCCAGCAGTTGCGCCAGTGTGTTGTTGCGCATGCCGACGGCCGCCAACCCGGCGCGATCGAAGCCGGGCCAGGTGACCCCGCGAATGTGCAGCGTCTGACCCGTTGCATCGACAAGGGGAGCTTGCGTACTGACCTGCATCGCCGGCGCGGTGAGCGGGACGAGCGTTGCGAGCGCGATCAAGAAATGGATGTGTGACAGCATGGACGTTTCCTAGAGTGTGTCATGTACGTTGAGATGCCTACGAAGCGGCCTGTGCGGTTGGAGACAAAAGGGCACAGCGCCCCGGCAACGCGCGCGATGCAGTCCCGGCGTGCCACAGGCCACTTCCCGCCGGGTTGGCCGGCAGAAGCACGGAGTGGGCGCTGCGCCGCTTGCCGTGGCGCTACCGAGCCTGTGCCATGCAGCGCCCGTTCCGCCGCCGACGGCATCTGCTCCGATGTCATCTCATTCGAAGCGCATGCCGCGTTCCAGACAGAGGTAGAGCAGCACGACAGCGATTGAACTGGCGGCCGCTAGGCGCCGCATCGTTGTTGCAGCGCTCCTCCCGCAGCCGAGGAGCGGTAGAGCACACTAGCCTCTACCGCTCTGTGGCAACGCAGTTATCGCATCACCGATGCGGCGTCGCGCTCACGGTGACCGAGCTCGCGCCTGCACCCGATGGGCCGTTGGCCGTTACCTTGTAGTAGTACGTGGTACCGTTGGTGAGCGCCTGGTCCACATATGAGGGCGAGGTCAGGCCCGATGCGACGGTGATGGGAGCAGCGGCTGCGCCGGCAACACGTTGCACCGTGTAACCCGTGGCACCGGCAACGGGCGACCAGCTGAGCCTGACCTTGCCGTCCGCTGCATTGGCGGTCAGCCCCTTCGTTGCCGTCGGCAAACTGGCGGGCACCGCGTCGGTCGAAGCCGACTGCAGCGCCACCTTGGTCGAGGTGCCGATAGCGGGATACGCGTTGGCGACCAACTGGACGAACTGCGTGTGGAACCAGTTACCGGCGATCGGCGCGTTCGGCAAGGCGCCCGTCAACGTGCCGTCCGGCGTCGTATAGGTCGGGTCGCAGTATCTGTCGAAGCCCTTGCCCTGGTTGTTGGGGATGTACTTGCTGGAGCCGTCGGATTCGCCCGCTCCCTTGCCCCACACATAGGCATGGATATGCCCGCCGGGTGCCGCGGTCGGCGGCATGCCGATCCCCGCACCGCTCTGATTGCACCAGTTGCCGCGATGGAGACGACGGTCCACGCGTCCGGAGTCCACGTAGGTGTTGATGTCATTGCCGCTGGCAGATGCAGGGCGCGCGCTGCCGCCCCAGCCGTTGCGACCGGTGTCGATCAGAAAGCCGATCTTGCTGGGCCAACCCGCGCCGACGAAGCCGTTGTAGAGCGCTTCCGCATAGGTCGATTCGTCGAAGAAACTGTTCCATTGATAGAAGTTGGACGAGCGAATGGGCTGGCCACCGATCGTCAGGTCCGGATTGGGCAGGTTCGGCTCATGAAGCGGCGTGTAATTGGCGGTGTTGGTGATGAAGCCATCCGCACTGGCCAGACCGGCTGCCGTTCCCTGCACGACCCGTGTGTACAGCGAAATCGCAGGGCTACGGTTATTGTCCCACCCCAGCCAGCCGGAATGGGCGATATCGAGGTAATTGTAAACATTGGGAATGGCATGGAGCTTGTCGAGCGCGTACTTGATGGCGGCCTCGTAAATGCCGCTGGATGCCGCCTGGCCGCAGGCGGGCGTGCTTTGATTGGTGACAAGATTCGGAAGGCTGTCCGGCTCGATGATGTTGACGATCCGAAGATCCTTGTATTTCGGATTGGCCAGCGTCGATGCGATGACGTCGATGTATTCGGTCTTGTAGCGCTGCAAGCCGGCTTGCGTCAGTGGCAGCTCGCCGTTGGAGGCCAGCGCATGGCAGTCGCGCCCCGGCATGTCGTAAATGACAAAGCCGACCGTGATCGGCGTGTTGGCCTTTTTCTGCGCCAATGCCGCATCCAAGTGGCCTTGCAGACTTAGGCGGCCGGCGTTGCGCGAGCCGCCATAGATCGCGTTGATCGAATCCAGCCAGACGGAGGTCGGATAGGACTTGACGACCTGCATCTTGGCTTTCAGTTGCACATCCTTGACCTTGACGATCGACGAGTTGACTTCCTTCGAATAATCGGGATTGACATACCCGCTCGCGCCGACGAACGGGTTGTCGACATGGCTCTGGGCGGATGCCGCAACGGGAATGAGCAGCGCGCCGGTCAGCAACGAAACGGCGAGCTTGGACGTGACGCAGGGTCGGAGGTTTGTCAAAGATGACATTGAATTTTGCCTTGGGATGGGAAGTGGTGAAACGGTGTGTAATAGCGAGATATCAAGATGTCGCGTGATTCGCTATGACTGGTGGCTTCTCTCGATTGATGTCCGCTCGGGGTGAGTGATGCACGTGCGCAACCGAACGCGCCCCAGATGCGCGTGTGCATCGGTGGTCCTGCGCCGGGGCGATCGGCGCAGAAGATGGTGCGGCGTGTCGCATTCAAGCGGCTCGCCGTATTCGCGCATCGGTCGGCGCAATGCGTCGATTCCGTTGCCCGTTTGAGCGCAGCTGCAGCGGGGCTTACGCCCACGCGCACTGTGCGATTGTGTGCCGCGTCGTTGCGGCTCATGACCGGTTTCGTCTACCTGCCTGCCACGACCATCGAACGGCATGGTCGGCGCATCGATCGACAATGGCAGCAGGCCTTGCAGGCGGGGTGTGGCTGAAGATGCATGGGAAGCTTTCTGGCGAGACTGAGAACGTAGAAGGCCAGCATTGATGGCACGAATCCGTGCGCGTGCTCTAGAAAGCGAGCGCTACCATAAAAGCAGATGCTGGAACTGTGGACGACTACGCTCACCATCCGAGAAAGGTGTGGCGTTATTGCAGATGCCGATTATGTGGAGAAGAAAACGAAGACGGATACCGATGATTCGGAAATTATATTTACAAAGATAATCTCGAAAGTTATTTAATTCTGACAAAAATGGTTTGTTTTTTATTTTAGGAGAAGGGTGTAAAAGTATATTTTGATGCATTATGTTGGATGTCAGTCTCGGCTGGGGTCGTGGTTCCAGGGCATTGCGCCACAGCTCCAGATGGCCGGTGCCTGGCGGTGAACGTGAACCAGCGCGTCTGACCTAGATGCCGGTGTCAGAAGAACTCGGGACGGTTCGATGCGAGGTCGCTACGGTCGAGATGGCAGGCGTGAGCAGGTACCGGCAGACTGAGCTGCATGCAGTGCGAATTGCCGCCGCCGGGAGTGCGGTACGGCCTGGACGCTGGTTGCGGTCTTGGGGCGGTGCAGGTCTGCGACGCGGGTCTTGCCCAGGTCGTTGCAGAGGACGTGCCCACCGCAGCCTCGCATCAGGCGCCCACTGGCACGCATGGGCGTGATCTCGTATGTTGACCAGCTTGCCCACTCCTCCGGTGCCGTGCCCATGTCTGACCCGTCCGCGCCCGATCATCTGCAACGCAGCCTGTCCAATCGCCACCTGCAGTTGATCGCCATCGGCGGGGCGATCGGTACCGGCCTGTTCATGGGCTCTGGCAAGACGATCAGTCTGGCCGGGCCGTCGATCCTGTTCGTCTATCTCATCATTGGCGCGATGCTGTTCTTCGTGATGCGCGCGATGGGCGAACTGCTGCTTTCCAACCTGGAATACAAGTCGTTTATCGATTTTTCCACCGACCTGCTCGGGCCATGGGCCGGGTTTTTCTGCGGGTGGACGTACTGGTTTTGCTGGATCATCACCGCCATTGCCGATGTCATCGCGATTGCGGCCTATGCGCAGTTCTGGTTTCCGGGATTGGCGCCGTGGATTCCGGCGATCTTGTGCGTGTTGTTGCTGCTGAGCCTGAATCTGGTCACGGTGAAATTGTTCGGCGAGATGGAATTCTGGTTTGCGCTGATCAAGATCATCGCCATTGCCGCGTTGATCGTCACTGGCGCCGGGCTGGTGGCCTGGGGCTTCCGCTCGCCCTCGGGCAACGTGGCCTCGCTGTCGAATCTGTGGAACGACGGTGGCATGTTCCCGATGGGCATTGGCGGGTTCTTTGCCGGCTTTCAGATCGCGGTGTTCGCTTTCGTCGGCATCGAGCTGGTCGGCACCACGGCTGCAGAAACCGCCGACCCGCGCCGTAATCTGCCCAAGGCGATCAATTCGATTCCGGTGCGCATCTTGATTTTCTATGTGCTTGCGCTGATCGCCATCATGGCGGTGACGCCGTGGCGGCAGGTGGTGGCCGACAAGAGCCCGTTCGTGGAGTTGTTCGTGCTGGCCGGCGTGCCGGCGGCGGCCAGCCTGATCAACTTCGTGGTGCTGACCTCGGCCACCTCGTCGGCCAATAGCGGCATTTTTTCCACCAGCCGCATGCTCTACGGCCTGGCCGAAGAACAGCATGCGCCCAAGGGCTTTGCCAAGCTCTCGCGTGCGGCAGTGCCGGCGCGCGGCCTGCTGTTTTCCTGTCTGTGCCTGCTGCTGGGCGCGATGCTGGTGTATCTGATTCCCAACCTGGTCACCGCGTTTACGCTGGTCACCACGCTGTCGGCGGTGCTTTTCATGTTCGTGTGGTCGCTGATCCTGTGCGCCTACATCGCCTACCGCCGCAAGCGCCCGGAGCAGCACGCCGCCTCGGCGTTCAAGATGCCCGGCGGCGTGCTGATGTGCTACGTGTGCCTGGCTTTCTTCGCCTTCGTCATCGTGCTGCTGACCCTGCAGGACGACACGCGTCAGGCATTGCTGGCCAGCCCGGTCTGGTTCCTGCTCCTGGCCATTGGCTATGCGGTCAAACGCCGTGGGAACCGGCAGCATTGAGCGATGGGTGCGGCACGCATCGTGTGTAGCGTGCGGCGGTGACCGCACGCTGCGAGCCGTCATGGCGATGCGCGTGGACGGTGGATCATTCACCGCTTGGGTCAGGATGCGCCGCTTCGCCTTTCTGTGCCGGGCTCGGTGACGCGATGGCAGCCCCGGCGGGCAGACGCTGCAACGGAATCTGTTTCTTTGCTTTCCATTCCGGCGTGACCGGCAGACCGTAGTGCTGAAAGAGCTTGGAGACGTTTTCGAGATGGTCTGACGTTCGGTCGGCATATTCGCTGAATCGCCCCGAATCGTTATCGATGCAGAGCTCGCCGTCCGTGTTGTAGTACAGGGTGCCGCTGATGCGCGCTTCCGGTATCTGGCGGTTTTCCTGCCAGGTGGTCCTGTTCCAGGGTTGGCCGCCCACGAGGGTGACATGGCCTTGCGCGTATGGCTGTTTCTTCTTGCGCGCGTCCTTGCTTGTCATCGGCTCGTCCAGGACCACGCCAGGATGCCCTTCTCCGATGACCAAGCTGCCATTGCTGGCGATGTTCCATTTGTACTCCACTTTCTTGTCGCGCAGATCTTCCAGGCGCAGGCGCTGAGCCAGTGGCGTACTGGACGGCACGCCGCTTTCAGTCTGTTCGTGGAACGTCGGGGTGCTCCTGATGCGATCGATGGCGTCCTCGCTCAGCCCGAGATCTTTGGATAGCTTGGCTGGATCGAGACGATGCAGCGTCTTCAGTGCCGGACCGGTCGAGACGAACAGGCGTGTTGGATTGATCTTGACCTGCGCATGGCCGCCGGCAGGCGTTTCTATTTCCTGACTCTGGATCGGCGTCCGATGGGTACCGTCTTCCAGTTGCTTTCCGCGCGCGGGCTGGGTGCTGCCGAACAGCGCATCGAGATGGCTGCTGTCTGCGATGAACGCCGGCGATCGCCCCTTGGCTGATGCGCTTCGGCGCATGCGAGGCAGCCCGCAGAGTTGGGAGTGGGCGCCGATTTGGATGTCGTCGCAAACCGATGGGGCATGTCGCGGATCAACAGGACCGATATGCTCGTGTAGCTGGCGAAACGCCGAGCCGGAGATTTTCATGCGCGTACTCCTGGAATGCGTGAGCGGAAAATGTAAGGCAGCCAGGACGTGCATACCGCTCACAGCAGAATCGATGTGCGATTTGGCGAAAGCGTTCGCTGCCTTGCAGAAATCCCGCGGCGATCGCATGCGTGAGCAGGCACGGCCATCGCGGCCATCGCGGCAGTCGCCTACCTCGCCGGTGGGCATGTGCCGGCGTTGACGCCATGGTGGACGCGGAGGATGCTTGGGCTCTTTCATCTCACAGTCGATGCATGATCACGATCCACCCGATTGCCGGAACCCAGCACTGTTGGGTCGACCTGTGCCAGCCGAGTCCGCAAGAGTTGGCGCAGGCCGCTGAAAAGGCGGGGTTTGCCTTGCCCGATCGTGCGGCGATTGGCGAGATCGAATTCAGCAGCCGGGTACGCCGCCAGGGCGATGTGCTGTTTCTCAATGTGCCGCGTTTTCAGGACGATGACGGCCCCACCGCACCGCTGGGGTTTGCGCTGTCGCCCAGCATGCTGGTGACCTTGCGCGAGCAGCGCATCGGCTCGTTGGAGGACTTGCCCGCGCGGCTGGAACACGCGCCCTGCCACAGCTCGGACGACCTGTTGCTGCGCATGTTCGATCAACTGGTCGGGCGGTTGGCAGACCGGCTTGAGGCACTCGAAGCGACAGTCACCGAGACCACGCGGCAGGTGTTCGATAGCCCACACAAGACCAAGGATCTGGAGCGCATGTTGCACCAGGTCGGCGACATGGGCCGCCAGCTCGGCGGGCTGCATAGCGCCGGGCAGGGCATGCTGCGTCTGGTGACGTATCTGGATGGCACCGCGCCGGACTGGTTCGGCGCCGATGCGGCCAAACGCATCACCTCGCTGCACAAGGACCTGACCACCCTGAGCGAATTCCATCAGCACATGGACGACCGCATCGAGTTCCTGCTCGACAGCGTGCTGGGCATGATCAACATCGACCAGAACAACGTGATGAAGGTGATGGCAGTGGCATCGGTGGTCGGCATCCCACCCACCGTGCTGGTCGGCATCTGGGGCATGAACTTCGCCTACATGCCCGAACTCAAGGGGCACGACAACTATTTCTGGGCGCTTGGCATCATCGCGTTGAGCGTGGTGGTGCCGCTGGCGTGGTTTCGCAAGCGTGGATGGGTGTGACGCATCAGCGCCGGACAACCGTAGGAGCGCACCTGGGTGCGATGTGGCGTTACCGGAAAAGCCCTCGCGCCTGGGTGCGCTCCTGCGCAGGTGCTGCGCGCGCCGTCGTGATTTGAAGACTGTCCACTGCTTCGTCACTGCACCAGCGCCCGAGAACCGTAGGAGCGCCCCTGGGCGCGATGTGGCGTTACCGGCAAAGCCCTCGTGCCCAGGGGCGCTCCTACACAGGTGCTGCGCGCCGTCGTGACTTGAAGGCTGTCAGCTGCGTAGCGTGCAATCAGGTCATGCGCATTGTTGCTGCCGGGCGGCCTGGATCAGCCCTTGGACTGCTGGAAGCTGGCTTCTTCATAGGGCTGCACCACGACCCAACCTTCGCCGGCAAAACGCATCTGCAGGCTTTCGCCCGAGCCGCGGCCGAATAGCGTGCCGATCGAGACGTCGGTGACCAGCTCCGGCGTCAGCGTGCCGGACCAGGCGACGGTGGCATTGGGGTCGGTGAACACCGGGCCGCTGGCGGCGGTGACCGGCAAGGTCAGCGGCTCGTAGTGCGAGGTGATCGCCACGATGCCGTGGCCACTCAGGCGCACGTTGAACAGCCCGCCCGAGAGCATTCCGGCCACTTTGCGCATCATGGTGATCTTGTGTTCGACGCCCGATTCAAACGCCAGCACATCGTTGCCGTTGACGAAGATCGCCTCGCCGTTCAAGCGCAGCAGCGTGACCATCTTGCCGACATCGGCCAGATACACGCGGCCCTGGCCTTCGGCCTTCATCAACTGCATGCCTTCGCCGCTGACGGCTTTTTTCAGCAGGTTGCCCAGGCCCTGTTCCAGCAGTCCCTCGCGGGTGAACTTGACGTTGCCGGTGCGCGCCACCATGGCGCCGGCCTTGGACCACACCATGCCGTTCAGGCGCACTTCCAGCAGATGCGGGTTTTCCAGTTCGAACGGATCGGGGCTGACGTCCTTTTCCTTGGAATGGGCGAGAAATTCATTGAGCGTGCGTACGGCCATGGGTCCGTCCTGGAGTGAAAGAGTGCGCATGATACGCGGCCGTCTGCGGTGCAGTCGCGGGCCGGCACCGGGAGCCCATGTGCTGCGCATCAGCGCATGCGATGACAGCGGCAAGGTGGCGATCACCAGCCGCGCCCTACGTTTGCGGGTGAACCAGGCGCGGTTCGAATCGCTGCGCTCCAGACGGCTGCACACCATCGGAGGGCCTCGCCGGTGCGCCGAATCGGCATGGTGCGTTTTTATGCACGCGTTTGTGTGTGCGATGCCCCTATCGCACGATCGCGCGACGTGTTGCCAGCAAATGCAGAGCGCGTCGTGTTGCCGCAACGGCTGTGCTGCGCGTCGGTGACGTGCACCGTCCGACATCCAACGCCAATGATCCGCCCCTGCCGCCGCCACGCACTGCGCAGCAGCGGCACCGTCCTCAGCGCGCGGCCGCCTCGGGCTTGCGCACGCGCTTGGCGGGTGCGGCTTTGGTGTCCTTGCCCGGATACAGGTTCAACAGCATCAAGGTGACGCCGTTGGTCCAGCCGAAGCCGTCCTGCAGGGCGTATTCGCCGCCGCCGCCGCCGGCCGCATCGGTCTCCAGGCCGTACTTCTCGACCAGCTTGTGCTCGCGTGCGAACAGCGCCTGCACCTGGGCCAGAAAACGTTCGCCAATGGTGCGTGCCAGCGCGTCTTCGCCGTAGCGCCGCAGGCCATCCACGGCCACCCATTGCAGCGGCGCCCAGCCGTTGGGTTCGTCCCATTGCTGACCGGTCTTCACTGCGGTGGTGGCCAGTCCGCCCGGGCGCAGTAGCGTTTTACGCACGGTGCTGGCGGTGCGCTTGGCGTGATCGTCCGAGGCCAGGCCGGCAAACAGCGGGTAGAGCGCGGCGGCGGTGACCTGGTTGCTCAGCGTATGCCTCTGCCAGTCGTAGTCGGCGTAGTAGCCGGCTGCATTCCACAGATGCGCGTCGATGGCCTGCTTGCGCTGCTGTGCAAGTGCGGCGTAATCGCGGGTGCACTCCGCACCCGGTTGCGCGCAGGCCTGCGCCAGCGTGCGCTCCAGGTGGTAGAGCAGGCTGTTGAGGTCGATCGGGAGGATGGCGGTGGTACGGATGGTGCGCAGGTTCTGGCCGTCGGCCAGCCAGCGGCTGGTGTAGTCCCAGCCACTTTCGGCGCCGGCACGCAGGTCGCGGTAGACCTCGGCGGCCGGGCGGTCGGTCACTTCTGCGGCGGTGCGGGTGTCGTGCAGCCAGGCTTCCGGGCGCGGGGTGTCGCGCTCGTCCCAATAGCGGTTGAGCACGCTGCCATCGGCCAGGCGCACCACGTGGCGCGCGGCCTGGCCGGGCTGCAGGTCATCGCTGCCCTGCATCCAGTAGGCATATTCCTTTTGCAGCTGCGGCAGGTAGCGCTGATAGACCGCCTCGCCTTCCACGCCGGCCTGCAGCTCCACCATGTAGGAGAAGAACGGCGGCTGCGAGCGGCTGAGGTAGTAGGTGCGGTTGCCGTTGGGAATATGCCCGTAGGTGTCGATCAGGTAGGCGAAGTTGTCCAGCATCTGGCGGCTGAGCGTGGTTTCGCCGCTCTTCACCAGGCCCAGCATGGTGAAGTAGGAATCCCAGTAATACACCTCGCGGAAGCGTCCGCCCGGCACCACATACGGATGCGGCAGCGCCAGCAGGCTGCTGTGCGGCGGCACGTGGTTCTGGCTACGCACCAGCTTGGGCCACAGCAGGTCGATGTGCTCGCGCAGCGCGGTGTCCTGGCGGATCGCATCGGTCTGCACTGGCGGCGATTCTTCGAAATTGGCATCCACGAACTTGCGCAGGTCGAAGCCGGGGTGATCGTGCTGCGCCAGATAGTCGGCGTTGATCAGCGCCGGGTCGCGCAGCGGCAGGAAGTCGACAAAGTGCTTCTGGTCATCGAACAGCTCACCGCGCTGCACGGCCTGGAACAGTTCCGGGTAGGCCAGGTCGGGCGTGGGCGGCGTGGGCGCCGGCGCATTGACGACCGGAGGCTCCAGCGGCGCGGCGGTCAGCGTGCCCGGCGCAACAAACATGCTCAGCGACAGGCCAAGCAGCGACGTGCAGCACGGGGGCGCGGCAGAACTCATGACATCTCCAGAACGGGCAGTGGCGTAGGGCATGGTAAACGACCGATGTGGCGGGCGGGACCGAGCGAGGTGCCGGCACGCCGACAGGCTTCGCACCGGGACGACTGAATTCAGCAAGCTGATCGGCGTGGTGCCGCAACGTGCGTCGATCCAGGCATATCGGCGCGGCACTCAGGCAGCTTGAATGGTGGTGCGCCGGCGTCCCTGCAGCCTGGCCGTTGCAAGATGCGCGCCACCGGCGTGCCGGAAGACCGCCACCTGCCCGCGTTTGCGTTAGCGCTCCTTCTTGAGCAGGCGCTGCAATTCCAGCGCATTGGAGGTGGCGCACCCGGCTGCGGTGTTGTCGAAGATCACCCAGCGTTCGGGCGGTGGCTGCGTACTGCCCGGATGGCTGGCGCGCACCGCCGCGGCCAGCGCCTGCAGTGCGGTGTGCGGGTAGCTGCTGTAGTAGATGCGCGGGGCGCCATGCCAGCGCCAATACAGCGGTGCAGCAGTCGGGCTCGGCAGCGAGGCTGCGGGCACTGGCGCCGGGTCGGCGGCGCAGTGTGCAATGCGATGGCGCGCCAGCAGCGCCTGCGCAGGTGCGGCGCGAACCAGCTGGCGTGGCGCGGTTCGCAGACCACGCCGCCGTCCCAGCGCCGGCGCAGCATCGCGAAAAACCGCGCGGCCACCGCGGCATCGAAGGCGGCGCTGGGCGGCAGTTGCAGCAGCAGGCAGCCCAGTCGTGTTCCCAGCGCGCCGGCCTGCGCCAGGAAGGCATCCAGCAGCGGCCCGGTGCCGTGCAGGCTCGCGTCGTGGCTGATGCTGCGCGGCAGCTTGACCGAAAAACGAAAATCCTCCGGGACGCTGTCGGCCCATCGCGCATAGGTGCTGGCGCGGTGCGGGCGATAGAACGAAGAGTTGATTTCCACCGCGTCAAAACGCGTGGCGTAGCGCTGCAATACGCTGGCGCCTTGGTCGAACTGTGCGCGGTCGGCGGCAGGAATCGACCAGCCTGCGCAACCACAACGCACACGTGCAATGGCAGCGGATGGACGAGCTGGCATGGCAGGCAAGCCGAGAGTGGCAGCACTCTATGCATGCGCGTGCGTCAGGATGCCGTGTGCATCGCACTCACGGGCGACTCACGCAGCGCTTCGATACTGGGCGCATGCCAGAAGGTCCCTCACTTGTCATCCTGCGCGAAGACACCCAAGCGTTTGTCGGTCGCAGGATCGTGCGCGTGTCCGGCAACAGCAAGCAGGACATCGCGCGGCTGGACCAGCAAAACGTGCTGGCACTGCGCAGCTGGGGCAAGCACTTTTTGATCGAATTTGCGCATTTCAGCGTGCGCATCCATTTCCTGCTGTTCGGCAGCTACCGCATCAACGAAGACAAGCCCAACGCGGTGCCGCGCTTGTGCCTGGAATTTTCCAAAGGCCAGCGGCTGAACTTTTATGCGTGCTCGGTGCAGTTCATCGAGCGTCCGCTGGACGAGATCTACGACTGGACGGCGGACGTGATGAACCCACTGTGGGACGCCGCACAGGCGCGCCGCAAGTTACGCGCCGCTCCGGCAATGCTGGCGGCCGATGCACTGCTCGACCAGACCATCTTTGCCGGCGTGGGCAACATCATCAAGAACGAAGTGCTGCATCGCATCCGCGTGCATCCGGAAAGCACCGTGGGCGCGTTGCCGGCGCGCAAGCTCGGCGAACTGGTCACCCAGGCACGCGACTACAGTTTCCACTTCTACACCTGGAAAAAAGCCTTCGTGCTGAAGAAGCATTATCAGGTGCACACCAAGACCAGTTGCCCGCGCGACGGCGCACCGCTGCAGTACCGCAAGCACCTGGGCAAGGCCGGACGTCGTGCGTTTTTCTGCGAGGTCTGCCAGCGCCTGTACCGCGCCGACCAGGCCTGATGGGCGCCGTGCCGTGGCCAGGAAAGCGCTGGTCGGATCGGCGAGTGCCTGCTGATGGACTGCGGTCTGAGGGATTGCGGTCACCAAGCAGCGGTCCGTGCGCGCCGAGCTATGTGATCCTGTCGTTGGCCTGCCAGTGATCGGATGGCGATGCGTCGTCGGTGAGCGTGCTGGCGTGACGGTGCATCAGCGTTCGAGGATGTGCATGGCGGTCTCGGATCGCGCGCGGGGTAGGCCGTTTTCGCGGTGCTGGCGCTTGGCCTGCCCCATCGCATGGCCAAACGAGTTGCCCGCCATGTTCTCGGAGGCTGTTGTCGAATCCGCTCACCGGCGCGCCCTCTATTCGGCCCGTGGCGCACTGGCAATTCGCTCGCGCCCACCTGCGGCGCAATGTGAATGGCGGCTGGCCCTTCCCAGCCAAACAACGAATTACAAACGCGCGCCGTCGCGCCGCCCGCTAGATTTGCGCGTCGCACACCAGGGTTCGCTGTGTGCGGCGTCGGCACTCTCATCTCATCGGTCTCCCGCATTGTGACTACCCGCAGGAAGGAAGCGCTTGTCCCGCATGTCGCCGCTGTCGCATGCACGGGCGCCATCCTGTTCTTTCTTGCCTGCCTGTTGCTGTACATGCCGCCGCCACGCGAAACCCCGCAACACGACGACACGTTGCAGGTGTATTTCGTGCCGCGGCCACAACAGACGCCGCCGACACCGCAGCAACCGCCGCAGGAGCCCGAGCGCAAGCCGCGGGTTGCCTCGGCCGCGCGTGCGGCGCCGCCGGTCACGCACACGCCGCCACCGCCGCGGCAGTCAGCCGCCGCCACTGCGCCTGTCAGCGATTCGATGTCGGCCCAGCTGTATACCCGCGACGGGCGCCTGCGCATGGCGCAGGTGGACCCGATGGCGCAGACCGGCAGCGCGGTGCCACCGGGGATGGCCGACGAACGCGCGCAGGCCAAGGCGCGCAAGATCATGGAGCGGGTCAACCCGGTGCAGTACCAGGAAACCCGCTTCGCCAAGGACTGGAAGAGCGATGGCACCTTGGGCGATGTGGCGGTGCAGGAAATGAATCGCGGCATGAAGAAGTTCAACGACATGCTCAACGGGCCGCAGACCCAGGTCGCCAAGGCGCGTCCGCCGCCGGACGTGCGCTTCAATCCCGCGCTCGCCGGCAATCAGGGCGAGATGGGCAGCGAGGCGACGGGCGATGCCTATAAGTCAGCGCCGATTGCGCATGAAACGCTGCCCGACCTCAAGGGGGAAGCCAGCCGTCGCATCCGCGAGGCACTGGCGGCGCTGGAACAGCGCAGTGCGCGTTGCGACGCCTCCAGGCGCACATCGCTGTTGTCGCCGGTACGCACGCACCTGTCGGATCTGGAACGTGCCGAGCACGCCTTGAACAACGGCGCCGATCCGGTGATGGCCGCACAGATGCTGCCGCGTCAGGCCGACAGCGCCTACGACCTGGCCCGCCGCGCGCTGTGGTACGCCGATCGCCAGTTGAAGCAGTGCGCGCTGGGGTGAAGGGTGCATTTGTGCTGTGGTGCAGACGCAGCTGGGGATGCGGCAGTGTCATCGCGAGATTCGGCGACTCGGTACCGCCGTACCCTTACCCCAACCCCCGTTCCACGCCCCGGCCCGCGCCTGCAGCACGGGCGCTCCAAGGCACGCACGCCAGTGACCTGCAAGCGGTGCGTTTACGCCCCGCCGGGAAGGGGGCTTACATCGTTTCCGCCTTGCCTTGCAGTTCAAACCAAGCGGCGAGGCTGAATTCACCGCGGAACAACTGACCGCGGGCGCTTCGCTTCAAACCCCGTCTTCTAGCGGAGAGGGATTGGGATGAGGGTACGTCTGCGAAGCAGCAGATCGATTCGCAGGCCTCAGGCCAGGCTCTGCCGGTAACGGTCCTTCTCTGCGCTCAGCGCGACTTCGGCGCGCAGAAATACCTGGCCGATCGGCTCGTCCGGGCCAGCGGATTGCGCTTGGCCCAACAAGACGGTCAGGCCCAGCGCATGTTGTTGCTGGGCGATCTCGCGCAGGCTTTGCAAGGTGCGCTCGGCGTCGGGGCCGCACAGCACGGCGATGAATTCCGCACTGTCGGTGACACGGTCGATGCTGTTGCCTGGCCCCTGCACCAGTGCTGCAAGGGCCTGGTCGAGCTGCTGCAGGTTGCGCCCGAGCAAACGTTCGCTCTGGCGCTCGGCCAGTGCGGCCAATTCCTGCACTTCCAGAATCACCAGGTGATAGCCCGTGTCTGCGACGGCCTGGCTGGCGACCGGGGCAACCGGCTGCAGGATGGCGTCGCGCTCGAGTTGCAGCTCGCGCTTGCGCTCGTCGAGCAGACGCATGGCCACCCGTGCAAGCGCCTGCAGGCCGGTGCGCTGCAGCTCGGTGAGCGTGCGTGGCTCGGTGTCGAGCACGCAGACCGTGCCCAACGCCACACCATCGGAAGTGACCAGCGGCATGCCGGCATAGAACCGCGCGCCGGTGTCGCCGGTGACCACCGAAATATCGGCAAATCGCGTGTCCTTGCGCAGGTCCGGCACTTCCATCAGTTGCTCGGGGCTGCGGATGGCGTGGTCGCACACTGCCTGGCTCCGTTCGGTCTGCTGCAGGCCCAGACCCAGCTGCGCCTTGAACCATTGGCGGTCGCGGTCCACCAGCGACATCAGCGCGATGGGTGTGTCGCACAGGGACGCGGCAACCTGCACGACGTCTTGATAAGTGTCCTCCGGCAGGCTGTCGACGATGCGATAGCCATCCAGGACCTGTTGGCGAGAGGCTTCGTCAGCTACGGGCATGTCTTTCATCGAATAAGCCAGGCAAGCGCGAACGCGAAAGCGGCAAGCATACCGGCAGCGCCGGTAATGCGGCGTGGATGCCGCCCTGCGGACAGCGCGAGGTGAGACGCCAGCGCCGCGTGCTGGCAGCGACCGCATGGGTCGTGTTTGCGAGGCGATCAGGCAGGGGATCGGGCAGGGCCACGATGGCGAACGACAGGCGAGGTGTTCGACATGCGCTGCGTGTAACGCACGCTGGCGAATGCGCCTGGACCATCTGCACCACACATTGCATGGTGCCGGCGGTGTCCACCCGGCAGTTGCGCGCCAGGGTCATCGCTGTTTCAACACGACGCGCACGAAGCACGCCCTGCTGTGTCCTTGCTGCTGTCGAGCACGCCTGCAGGCAGCGATCACAGGGCAGCAGGTGCATGTGCGTTGCTGCTGTAGCGCCGCAGCCACGCGGGGGAATACTGCGGTGGCGACGAGCATTCGGGCAGCGACTGACGCGCCGAACCACCACACGCTGCATCAAACATGACCCCTGCCCGCACCGGCCACGCTGCGTGCAGCAGCGCAGCCGGTGTGGCAGGTGCGATCAGCGCTTGACCGGCTTGCCGTCCACGTCCAGCACCTGCACGTCACCCAGCTTGAGCGCACGGACGGGAGCTTCGATCTTCTTCAGGTCGCCGACGATCACCCAGGTCATCGCCTCCGGCTTGATGATTTCCTTGATGGCCTTCTGCGCGGCCGGCTGGTCGATCGCTTCCAGGCGCGGCTTAAGCGTCTGCACGTAGTCGTCGGGGCGGTCGAACTGCACGATGCCCTCGATCGCCCCGAGCACCGCGCCGGTGGTTTCGAAGCTGCCGGGCAGGGCGCGGATGCGCTGGTTCTTGATCTTCTCGATCTCGTCGGTGGTCAGCGGCTTGTCGCCGATGATGGCGGTGGCTTCCTTGAAGATCTCGTTGGCCGATTCGGCGGTCTTGTCGGTCTGCACCGGTGCCGAGAACAGGTAGGGCCGCTGGCCCTGCGCATCCATCATGCGGGTGCCGGCGCCGTAGGCCCAGCGCTTGTTTTCGCGCAGGTTCATGTTCAGGCGCGAGGTGAAGGTGCCGCCGAAGGCGCCGTTGGCCACACCAATGGCCAGGTTGTCCGGCGCCTTGGTGGACGGAGCCAGCAAGCCGGCCAGGATCACCGATTGCGGCGCATCCGGGCGGTTGATCAGGTACACGCGCGGCTTGCGCTGGGCGGCGACGTTGGCCAGGTTCTTCTTCGGCAACGCCGTGGTCGGGACCTTCCAGTCGCCGAAGGTGGCATCGAGCTGGGGAATGATCTGCGCCAGCGTGGTGTCGCCGGCCACCAGGATGCGCAGGTTGTCCGGACGTAGCCACTGGCTGTGGAAATTCTGCAGATCATGCGCGTTGAGGCTCTTGATCGCCGCCTCGGTCCCGCTACCGGTGAGCGGGATGCCGTACGGGTGCTGGTTGCCGAACAGCAACGGCGGCAGCGCCCGCAGCGCCAGGCTGTTGGGCTGGGTCTTTTCCTGCGCGATGCCGGACAGCCACTGGCCGCGGACGCGTTCGATGTCGGCAGCCTTGAAGGCTGAATTGCGCACGATATCGGAGAACAACTGCAGCGAGGGCTGCAGCTGGTCGTTGAGCGCGTCCAGCGAGGCGCTGCAGCTGTCCAGATCGCAGCCGACCGCCGTGATCGCACCCAGGCGCTGGCGGCGCTGCGCCACTTCCACCGAGTCCAGCGCGGTGGTGCTTTCGTTCATCAGCGCGGCACTGAAGCGGGCGGTGCCGAGCTTGTGGCCCTGGTCGGCGGCGTAGCCGGCGTCGAACAGCAACTCCACCTGGGTGACCGGGATGGTGTGGCGCTCGGCCAGGATCACCTCGATGCCGTTCTTCAACTTGCCGCGCTGCAGCTTCGGAAAGCTCAGGTCCGGGAATCGATCGGTCTGCGGCACGCCCTTGCTGCGGTCCAGCGTGGAGGCGGTGACCTTGAACGCGCCCGCGGCCGGCAGCTTGGGCGCCGGCTTGCCGGGTTCTTCGCCAAGTGCCACCACCGCCTTGTCTTCGGCGGCCGGGTCGAAGTCCTTGCCGGCCGGCAGCACGGTGAGCAGGTAATCGCCCTTGCCGAACCATGTGGCCGAGGCCCGCTTGACGCTGTCGGCGGTGGCGGCCTGGGCACGCTGCAGATCCTTCTTGTAGGCGCCCGGGTCGCCGCGATAGACCTGGCCCTCGGCCAGGATCACCGCCTTGCCGGTGAAGCCGCCGACCTTTTCCAGCCCGCGCACGAAGCCGGCGCGGTAGACCACCTGCGCGCGCTGCAGTTCGTCGGCGGTGGGGCCCTGGGCGATGAACTTCTTGAGTTCTTCGTCGATGATCGCCTCGACCTTGGCCGGGTCCACGCCGTCCTTCACGTCGGCCTGGATCTGCATCTGGCTGGACAGCGCGAACGGCTGCACCGAGGCGGAGACGTCGTCCACCAGGTTGTCCTGGTAGACCAGGCGCTGGTACAGCCGCGAGGTCTTGCCGCCGCCGAGCACGGTGGTGGCCAGATCCAGCTGGATGAGGTCGTCGGTGCCCAGCTGCGGTGCAACCCAGGTGCGGTAGATGCGCGGCTGCGAGACATGGTCGTGCTGCACGCCGCGCTTTTGTGTTGCCAGCGGGGTCACCCACGGCTGCTGGCGTGCCACCGGCTTGCCGGACGGGATATCGCCGAAGTACTGCAAGGCCTTGGCGCGCGCCTGCGCCACGGTGATGTCGCCGGCCAGCACCAGGGTGGTGTTGGCGGCGCCGTAATTGTCGTTGAACCACTGTTTGACGTCCGCCAGCGAGGCCGCGTCCAGATCTTCCATCGAGCCGATGGTGTCGTGCTGGTAGGGGTGGTTGGCCGGGAACAGGTTGGACAGGATGTTCTGGTCCACACGGCCATACGGGCGGTTCTCGCCCTGGCGCTTTTCGTTCTGCACCACGCCGCGCTGGGTATCGAGTTCCTGCTGGCCGATCGCGCCGAGCAGGTGGCCCATGCGGTCCGATTCCAGCCACAGCGCGGTATCCAGCGCGGTGGTCGGCACGGTCTCGAAATAGTTGGTGCGGTCGAACCAGGTGGTGCCGTTCATGTCGGTGGTGCCGACCTTTTCCAGCGGCGCGAAGAAGCTGCCCTTGTTGTTCTCCGAGCCGGAGAACATCAGGTGCTCGAACAGGTGCGCAAAGCCGGTCTTGCCGGCCGGCTCGTCGCCGGAGCCGATGTGGTACCAGATGCTCACCGCCACCACCGGCGCCTTGTGGTCTTCGTGCACCACCACGGTCAGGCCGTTGGGCAGGGTGAAGCGGGTATAGGCGATGTCGGGAATGGCGCTGCTGGCCGCGCTCTTGGACAGGCTGGCCGGGGCGGCCGCGACGGCGGGGGCAACGGAACCGGCAGCGACGCCAAGCACACCGGCGATCAACAGGGACAGCGGACGCAGCATGTGACACTCCAGGACAGGGCAATCGGCCGAGGGTAGTGGCTGCTTGCCGGCGCCGCAAATGCGGATGGGCAGGGAACTGGCCTGGCGTCTGGCCGCGTTCAGTGCCGGGCAGGCGCCAGCGCGGGGCTCGCCAGCGCATTGCCACGGCGCGACGGCCAGGCGAACGCAAGCGCCAGCCTCAAGTTGCCCGTCGCCTCGCCGTTACCTGGGTCGACCTATCTTGACCAGACGCCGCCTGCCGATCACCCCATGACCGACCTGTTGCCGCCCGTGCCGATTCCCGTCGACGACGCCTTGCGCGTGGACGCGGTGCGCCGGCTGCGCGTGCTGGACACCGAGTCCGAGGCCGAATTCGACGATATCGCCTGGCTGGCGACGCACGTCACCGGCGCCACGATGGCGCTGGTGTCGCTGCTGGATGCCGATCGCCAGTGGTTCAAGGCGCGTTGCGGCACCGATCTGGAAGACACACCACGCAGCGCCTCGTTTTGCGCCCACGCGATCATGGGCACCGAGTTGATGGAAGTGCCCGATGCCGAAGCCGACCCGCGCTTCGTCAACAACCCGTTGGTGATCGCTGCCCCCGGCGTGCGCTCGTATGCCGGGGTGCCGTTGATCGGGCGCGAAGGCTACGCCTACGGCACCTTGTGCACGCTCAGCACCCAGCCGCGCGTGCTCGACGACAGCCAGAAGCAGGCCCTGATCCGCCTGGCACGCCAGGCCGTCAATCAGTTGGAAGCACGCCGCGACCGGCTGGACGCGCAGGCGCAGCAGCAGACCTTGAGCATGTTGCTGGAAGCCATGCCCGACGGCGTGGTGGCCTGCGGCACCGACGGCTTGCTGCGCGAGTTCAATCACGCCGCCCGGCAATGGCATGGCACCGACCCGCGCGTGCTGCCACCGGCGCAATGGGCGCTGCATTTCGATCTGTACACCGCCGATGGCAACAGCCTGCTGCCCACCGAGGAAATCCCGCTGCTACGTGCCTGGCGTGGCGAACACGTACGCAACGCCGAACTGTTGATTCGCGCCACCAACCAGCCGCCGCGCAGCGTGCTCTGCAATGCGGATCCGGTCATCGGCGACAAAGGCACGGCATGGGGCGCGGTGTGCGTGATGCACGACATCACCCAGCTCAAGGATGCTTCGGCCGCACTGGCCGGCGAACGCGCGCGCCTGCAGGCACTGGTGGACGCCTCGCAGGACGTGGCCATCATGGCATTCGACCCGCAGGGCCGTCTGGAACTCTTCAATCCCGGCGCCGAGCGCCTGCTCGGTTACCGTGCCGACGAGGTGCTGGGCACCTGCCCGGCACAGTTCCATCTGCCGGCCGAACTGGAGCGGCACATGGCGACGCTGGCGTTGTCGCCTCCCTCGTATCTGAAGCTGGCTGCCGCGGCGGCTGGCGATGTGCTGGCCGAAGAACTCTGGACGCTGGTACGCAAGGACGGCGATCTGCGTCGCGTGCGCCTGTGCTTCAACGTGATCCACGATGCGCAGCAGGGTCTGGCCGGGTACCTCGCGATGGCCATCGACGTCACTGCCGAATTGCAGGCGCAAGCGGCCGCGCAGCTGGCTGCCGAACGTTTCATCGGTGCATTCGAAACCGCGCCCCAAGGCATGGCCATCGTGTCGCTGGAAGGTGACTGGCGTGACGTCAATCCGGCGCTGTGCGGCATCCTGGGCTATGCGCGCGAGCAATTGCTGCGCACCACCTTCAAGCAGATCACCCATCCCGACGATCTGGAGATGGACCTGCAATTGGTCCAGGACCTGATCGACGGCAAACGCGACAGCTACAGCCTGGCCAAGCGCTACATCAGCCAGCAGGGCGCGGTGATCTGGGCGCAGCTGTCGGTGTCGCTGGTGCGCGATAGCAGCGGTGCGCCGGTGCATTTTGTTTCGCAGATCCAGGACGTGACCGAGCGCCATGTCGCCGCCGAACGCCTGGCCGAAAGCGAAGCGCGGCTGCGGGCCATCAGCGACGCCACGCCCACCCTGGTTGCCCAGTTCGATGCCGAGCAGCGCTACCTGTTCGCCAATGAAGCGCATCGCCACTGGCTGGGCGTGGAGCCTGCCAGCCTGGTCGGTCGCCACATTACCCAGGTACTGGGCGAAGACCTCAGCACTGCAGCGCGCGCTGCGCTGGCACAGGCGGTGGCCGGGCAGCGCGCAAGTTTCGAACATCTCCTGGGCGGCGGCAGCACGCCGCGCGACGTGGAAGTCACCCTGGTGCCCGAAACGCAGACTGCCACGCCCACGCAGGGCTTTTTCCTGATGGCGCACGATGTCACTGCGCACAAGACCCTGCACCGCCTGATGCACGAGCGCGCCACCCGCGATGCCTTGACCGGCCTGCCGAACCGGCAAGCGTGGTCTGAAGCGTTGCAGGTGGCGGTTGCGCAGGCGCAACAGCAGCAACGCGCGGTGGCCGTGATGTTCCTGGATCTGGACGGCTTCAAGCGCATCAACGATGTCTACGGTCACCGTGCCGGCGACGCGGTGCTGGTGGCGTTCGGCAGCTGCCTGCAACGCGCGGCGGGCGAGCGCTATCTGGTGGCGCGTCTGGCCGGCGATGAATTCGTCGTGTTGCTGGACGGGTTGGAAGATGCGCAGGCCGAATGTGCTGCGGTGGCAGAGCGTATCCGCACGCTTGCCGCGCAAGGCGCCACGTTCGGCGATGAGCATCTGCCGATCCAGCCCAGCATCGGTGTGGCCTGGCAACACGGCGCACAGGCCGAGGCGTCCAGCTTGATGCATGCCGCCGACGAGGCGATGTATGCAGCCAAGCGCGCGCGGCAGCCAGAGGGGCAAGCGCCTCGCTCTTAGGCGTGGTTGGGCTGAGGGTGCAGGACAGCGCATGCGCACTGGCGGAGGCTGCTTACTGCTGCTGTTAGGTGCAATCGCACATCGCAAGCCGCAAGCCGCAAGCCGCAAGCCGCACAGCACACAGCACACAGCCAGTGCCTGATTGCGTGACAGCGGGCGTAGGATCAGCGTGGTAACCAAAGGTTGCGGGCAGTCGTCAGGCAGTTGGACGACGCAGAGCACACAGATTGCCCACGCCACTGGGCGATCGCGCGGCACAGTCTCGCCCGGAAAACGCCGTGTCCGCATTGCAAAAAGGCACCGATACGCGTCCCTGCCTGGAGAATGCGCGAGAGAGCGCGCCGAAACCGACCATGGCACGTCGTACGCCGCTGTTGGTGCTCAGGTACACGGTTCAGTCGCTTTACAGCAATACACCCACGCGTCGCGCAGGCTGGCGATGGCGGGTTCGACCCGCGATTGCGGCGGACCCAGGCGCGGACGCATGGCAGATGGCGGTGGCGTGTCCCGATCCGGAAACTTCAATCTCCATCATCGCTGCAGATGCCACCGACATCGCCTGCCGCACAGGAGCGAGCGCTCGTGTGCATGGCAGGCGATATCGCTCACGCCCGCAGCCTGTGGTCGTGCGCAGCTTGCTGGCTGGCCACCGGCTTCGTCGCGGCAAGCACGTTCGCTGCGCTGCTTGCCTGAGGCTGGCCGGCATCGGATGTCAGTCGGAACACCGCCACCGCGCGTGCCAGGTCCGCGGCCTGGTCTTCCAGGCTGCGTGCGGCTGCCGTGGCTTCTTCCACCAGTGCTGCGTTCTGTTGGGTCATTTCATCCAGCTGCATCACGGTGGTGCTGACCTGCTCGATACCGGCGCTCTGTTCGGTGCTGGCGGCGGTGATCTCGGCCATGATGTCGGTCACGCGCTTCACCGAGCTGACCACCTCGGTCATGGTGCTGCCGGCCTGTTGCACCAGGCCCGAGCCCTGTTCCACCTTTTCCACCGAGTCGGAAATCAGCTGTTTGATTTCCTTGGCTGCACCGGCCGAACGCTGCGCCAGTGCACGCACTTCCGTCGCCACCACCGCAAAGCCGCGGCCCTGTTCGCCGGCACGTGCAGCTTCCACCGCTGCGTTCAGTGCCAGGATATTGGTCTGGAACGCGATGCCGTCGATCACTCCGATGATGTCGGAAATGCGCGCCGATGCCTGGGTGATCGCCTGCATGGTGATGACCACGTCCTGCACCACGCGCCCGCCGCTTTCGGCGACGTCGCCGGTGCCCTTGACCAGCTGATTGGCCTGGCGCGAGTTGTCGGCATTCTGGCGCACGGTGGAGGTCAGTTCTTCCATCGAGGCGGCGGTTTCTTCCAGGTTCGCAGTCTGGTTCTCGGTGCGCGTGGACAGGTCGGCGTTGCCGCTGGCGATCTCGCCGGCAGCGGTATTGATCATCTCGGCCGAATGCTGGATGCCCTGCACGATGCTGGTGAGTTGGATCGCAGTGCGGTTGGCGGCATCGGCCAGGCGACCGAACGCGCCTTCGTAGTGCGACTCCACGCGCTGCGACAGATCGCCATCGGCGATCGCGGCCATGATGCGGCCCACATCGTCCAGGCCGGCATCGGCCTGCTGCATCAAGCGGTTCAGTGCCTGCACCATTTCCGCAAACGCGAACTGATAATGCGATTGATCGCCACGTGCGGAGAAATCGCCGCGCGCAGCTGCATCGGCCAGGCGCGCGATGTCGCTGTTGATCGCAGACAGATTCTCTTTCACCGTGTCCAGCGCCTGATGCAGGGCAGCGCGCTGGCCGGGCAGGCGACGCATGTCGCGGCGCAGATCGCCACGGCCGTAGTCGCTCATCACGTCCATCGCTTCGTTGATGGCGTCCAGGTGTTCGAACACCACCGTGTTGACGCCGTGCGCCAGCGTGCCGTAGTCGCCGGGGAAATCTTCCGGAATGCGGTGCGCGATGTTCTCGCCCTGCTGCAGCCGGATCATGGTCTGCATCTCGCCGTTGAAACGCTGCAGCTGGGTCTGCATCTGCTGCATGCTGTGCATCAGCTGGCCGGTTTCATCGCGCGATTCCACGCGGATGTCGTTGTCGAAGCGGCCCGAGGCGATGGCTTCGGCAGTGCGCGAGGCGGCGCGCAGCGGCGCAGCCATGGCCGAGGCGATCAGCCAGCACAGGCCGATCACCAGCGCCACCAGGGCGCCACCGATCAAGGTCAGGGTGCGCGTGAAACCCGAGGCCTGCACCTGAATATCTTCGGCATAGACGCCCATCACCAGCACCCAGTTCCAGGCCGGAAAGGTCTTGGCATAGCTGATCTTCGGCAGCTGTTCCTTCTTGCCCGGCTTGGGCGCATCGTAATAGCTGAAGCCGTCGCCGCTATCGATGGCGGTCTTGATGTCGCGATACACGTATTGACCGGCATCGCTCTTGTAGTCGGTCATGTCGGTGCCGACCGGGCGCTTGGGATGCATCAGGATGCGCATCTGCGGGTCGACGATGAAGAAGTAATCCACCCCGTCGTTGGTGCGCATGTCGGCCAGCGTGGTGCGGGCGGCTTCTTTGGCCTGCTCAAGGCTCAGTTCGCCGGCTTTGACCTTGTCGGCATAGTGCTGCATCACCGTCAGGCCCATCTCCACCTCGGTCTTGACGCTGAGCTTGCGCGCCTCCACCAGATCCAGATATTGCAGACGTGCGGCGGCCATCGCCAGCAGGATCACGCCCACTGTCAATAGCGTGCACAACAGGACGAACTTTCGGGTGAGCGGGAGATTGGCAACAGAACGACGCAGGAGGGAAACGACAGGCATGACAACGACATCCAGAACGCGCGCACGGCGCTACATCATGGATAGCGGATGATTCACATGCAGGTTGAATGCTAACTGCGGCAGCGTCCGCTCAGGCGATGCAACAACGTGCCAATGCAATGTCGGAGCGCACCGGCCGCGACAAGACGTTAGCCATAGCGTTTCTCTGGCCCGCGCGCTGCGACGCAGGCGTTCGCAACGGTCCATCGATGCGACGGCGGACACGCACTGCGTGCCCGCCGCCTTGCATCAACTTGCTGCGCAGAAGCCGAACTCGGCCGTTGCACCGGGCGCCAGCGTGCGGTTGAAGTCCACGCCGCTGGCCTGGAGGGTGGTGCCGCTCTGTGACCAGGTGACGTTCCAGGCGTTGTTGACGGTGCCGGTGACTGTCAGCGAGATCGACCAGTTGCCGCTGACGGTGCCGGTATTGGTGACCTGCACGCGGTTGCAGTAGCCACCGTTCCAGGTGCTGTCCCGGATCACCTTGGTACTGAAGCCCGCGCTTGGCGTCGGCGTCGGCGTTGGTGTGGGAGTGGGGGTCGGCGTGGGTGTCGGTGTGCTGTTGCTGGCCGTTCCCCACAGCGTCCGCAACAAGGTCATCTTGTCTTCGCGCACGCTGATCCAGTCGTCGCGCAGGATGCCGCCGGTATCGCCGCTATTGGGGTTCCACGACCAATAGAAGCCTTCGTTGATGCCCTTGCTGCGCAGGTACTTCACCAGCGCGTCCTGCCAGACCTTGTCGCGCGCATCGCCGTCGCCGTACTTGCCGCCGAATTCGCCAAGCAGCAGCGCGTGATTGCCGGCAAACTGGCCGAAATGGCGGTCCCAAATCGCGGGCATGTTGTTGGGGAAGTTGCTGTCGTTGAAGTACGACTGCACGAACACGTCCGGGCCGTACACATGCGGTGCCAGCAACAGGCGGTTGGCCGGAATGTTCAATGGGGTGCAGGCCAGCGGCTGCAGGCTGCCACCCCAGAAGATGCCGCCATTGGTCGAACACGCCGGGTTGTCGGTGATGCCTTCCACCGCAATGATCCACTTCGGCGCCACCGCAAGCACAGCGGCAGAACCGCGCTCGGCGGCCTTGTTCCAGTCGGTGGCGGCGTTGCCGGTGCCCCAGGTGGCGGCGCCGTGCGGCTCGTTCTTCAGATCCACGCCGATCACGCTCGGCACGTTCTTGTAGCGGTTGGCGACAAAGCGCAGGTCGTCCAGCCATTGCGCTTCGGAATACGTGCTGGTGTACCACAGCTCGGAAATCGCCGCGCAATTGGGCGTGTGGTGATCCAGCAGCACATACATGCCGCGTGCGTTGAATTCGTTGATCACCTTGTCGAGGATCTGCAGCGAGGTCAGACCCTGCAGATCGGCGTTGCGGCTGTAATCAATGCTGCTGGGCATCTGGCCGCTACGCAGCGTAGCCGGGCAAAACGGCAGGCGCACCGCGTTGAAGCCCAGGCCCTGCATCTGGTTGATCATCTCCTTCCAGTTGCGCGCCCACAGGCCATGCATGACATGGTTGCCGGTCTCGAAGCCGAACACGTTGACGCCCTTGAGCTGAACCACTTTGCCGTTGTCGTCGACGATCTTGTTGTTGCTGACCGAATAGCTGAAAGCCGGTGCGGCGGTGAGCGCTAACATCGTTGCCAATGCGAGCGTACTTGCAGCCCTGAAGATGGACATGGTGGTCTCCTTGGATGACCGAGCCCGACAGCCGGGCGCGGTGAGGGGGCATCTTGGTCTTCGGCTGCGTTGTGTGGCGTGACCGCTGCCACAGAAGAGCGCAGCGGCGGACCGATCACACGCAAGCTGCGGGCGAGGTCGCTTTCCCGCACACTATCGATGCTGCGTGCTGCGTGCTGCGTGCTGCGTGCTGCGTGCTGTCTGCAGGCTGTCCTCTTTGTCCCCCGGAGTGTCTCTCAATGTCTTTGTTGCGTGCCGAAATGGCGCAATGGCGCGCCTCCCCCGCGCGCGAACTCATGGCCGGTGCGGTCGCCACATTTGCGCTGATTCCCGAAGTGATTGCGTTCGCCTTCGTCGCCGGGGTGGATCCGCAGGTGGGCCTGTTCGCATCCTTCGTGATCGGCATCGTGATTGCGTTTTGTGGGGGGCGGCCGGCAATGATTTCTGCTGCGGCCGGCTCGGTGGCGCTGGTGGCTGCACCGCTGGTGGCCGCGCACGGGCTGCCATATCTGCTGGCCGCCGGCTTGCTCGCTGGCCTGGTGCAGATCCTGTTCGGGTTGTTGCGGCTGGGCGTGCTGATGCGGTTTGTCAGCAGTTCGGTGCGCACCGGTTTCGTCAACGCACTGGCCGTGCTCATCTTCGCGGCGCAAATGCCGCATCTGCTCGGCGCCAACCTGACCACCTGGGTCATGCTGGGCGCAGGTCTTGCCATCATCTACGGCCTGCCGCGTCTGCGTCTGCCGGGGCTGTCGGCAATTCCATCGCCCTTGCTGTGCATCCTGTTGCTCAGCGTGGCCGGCACTGCGCTGCATCTGCCGCTCAAGACGGTGGCCGATCTGGGCAAGCTGCCCAACGCGCTACCGTTCCTGCAATGGCCGGCGGTGCCGTTGACGCTGGAGACGCTGCGCATCATCGCGCTGCCGGCGCTGGCCATTGCCATGGTGGGCCTGCTCGAGTCGATGATGACCGCGCGCGTGGTCGATGAACTCACCGATACGCCCAGCAACAAGAACCGCGAATGCACCGGGCTGGGCATCGCCAATGCAGCGGCCAGCCTGTTCGGCGGCATTGCCGGCTGCGGCATGATCGGGCAAACCGTGGGCAACGTGAAATACGGCGGCCGTGGCCGGCTGTCCACGTTGTTCGCCGGCGTGTTCCTGCTGGTGCTGATGGTGCTGCTCAAGCCGTGGGTGTCGCAGGTGCCGGTGGTGGCGTTGGTGGCGATCATGGTGATGGTGTCGGCGGAGACCTTCGACTGGCGCTCGCTGCGCACCGTGGTGACCCACCCGCGCACCTCCAGCGTGGTGATGCTGGCCACCGTGGCGGTCACGTTGTTTACGCACAACCTAGCGGCAGGTGTAGCGGTTGGCGTGCTGCTGAGCGGGGTGTTCTTCACCTTCAAGGTGGCCGGGCTGCTGCAGATCGCGCATGTCGATGGCGCGGACGGGGTGCGCACCTACAGCGTGCGCGGGCAGGTGTTCTTTGCCTCGGCCGATGTGTTCATCGACGCCTTCGACGCACGCGAGGTGCCCGGCCGCGCAGTGGTGATCGATGTCGGCCGCGCGCACTTCTGGGACATCACCGCGGTGGCGGCACTGGACAAGGTGGTGCAGCGTTTGCGCCATCATGGTCTGGAAGTGCAGGTGAAAGGCTTGAATGCCGGCAGCCGACGCCTGATGCAGCGGCATGCCCTGGGCGAAGACGCGCTGGAATCGTCGCTGCCCTAGGCGGCGGAATGCGCCTGGCACGCATGCGGGGCGTCATGCCGGGCTGTGCGTGCGCTGAGCGCGGTGGCGAACCAATTCAAGTTCCGGCGGGCGACGCCGATGATTCGGCATCCTCATTGCCGGTCGTCGCTGTGATGCCAGTGGGTTTCAACCCGAGATATGTGCCTGCGTGCCAAGCCCGGCACTGCGGGTTCGTGTCCGCCCGCCGGAGGGCGCAGCCATGACCAACACGCCGTTGCTGGAACGGATGGTGGACCTGACCGCCATCCGCGATGCGGACCTGCTCGATCTGAGCCTGTTGCGCACCGTGCGCGAGGTCTGCGCGGCCGAAGAACTTTCGCTGCTGCGCATCGCCCCGGACAGCAACAGCATCGCCGAAACGCGCCTGCGCGACGACGGCCGGCTGGCGCTGACGGTGGCCGAGATCCACGATGCGCGCACGCGCATCCAGCTGGCCCAGGTGCATGGGCCGGGCGATGTGGTGCAACTGCACGAAGACGGCCGCGCCTTGCTGGTCTACCCGACGATGGAGGCGCGCGGCATCCGGACCTGCCTGCGAGTGGGCGGGACGCGTATTCCCGGCGTGGCCGAGCAAGCGATGCTGCAGGGCTTTGCGCGCTTCTTCCAGAACTACCGCAGCCTGCTCGACGACGCCCAGCGCGACGCGCTGACCGGCCTGCGCAACCGCAAGACGTTCGACGAGCTGATCTTGCGGCTGTTTGCCGGGGGTGCCGACTCCGCCGCAGAGCAGGGCGTGTGGCTGGGCATCGTGGACATCGATCACTTCAAGCGCGTCAACGACACCTTCGGGCATCTGTATGGCGACGAGGTGGTGCTGCTGGTCGCGCAGCTGATGCAGCGTGCGTTTCGCCAGGACGACCTGCTGTTCCGCTTCGGCGGCGAAGAGTTCGTGATCGTGTTGCGCGGCGTGGACCGCGACACGGCCGTGCATCTTTTCGAGCGATTCCGCCTGGCCGTGGCCGAGCACCTGTTCCCGCAAGTGGGGCAGGTCACGCTCAGCACCGGCATCGTCGCACTGACCCACGGCCGGCTGATCAGCGAAATGCTGGACGAAGCCGACAAGGCGCTGTACTGGGCCAAGCAGAACGGCCGCAATCGCGCGGCGGTGTATGCCGAGCTGATTGCCGGCGGGCACTTGCAGCAGGTTGCGCAACCGGTGGGCAGCATCGATCTGTTCTAGGCGGCAGCGCGGCGCTGAAGCAGGCCAGAGCTGTTTGCCGTGGATGCAGACACGGCGCTTCTGCAGCACTTGTCGCACTCGCATCGCAGGCATCGGCTCAGCTGCAGGTATCGGCCCGCATGCGATGCTGGCTACACTCCAGGGCTATCCAAGATCTGGGGTGTGCAATGAAGCGAGTTGCCGTAGGACTTCTGGCGATGGCGGTCTCGACCGCACTGATGGCGGCCACGCCGAGTTTCGATGGCGCGCGCATCTCGCGCGACGTCAAGGAACTGGCCTCCGACGCCTATGAAGGCCGCGGCCCGGCCACGGCCGGTGAAGAAAAGACCATTGCTTACCTGAGCAAGCAGTTCGCCGAAGCCGGTCTGCTGCCGGGCGGCGATCTGGCCAATGGCAAGCGCGCCTGGACCCAGGCGGTGCCGTTGCGGCGCGCCGATATCGTCGGCACGCCGACCATTGCCGTGCAGAACGCCGGCAAGCCGCAAGCGCTGACCCAAGGCAGGCAAATCGCCATCCGTGCCGCGCTGGATGGCTCATCCAAGGTGGAGATCGCCAACGCGCCGCTGGTGTTCGTCGGCTACGGCGTCAAGTCGCCCGAGCGCAACTGGGACGATTTCAAGGGTGTGGACCTGAAGGGCAAGATCGTGGTGGTGCTGATCAACGAGCCGGACTTTGAAACCGGCAAGGGCGACTTCGACGGCACCGGCATGACCTACTACGGCCGCTGGACCTACAAGTACGAAGAGGGCGCGCGCCAGGGCGCACTCGGCGTGCTGGTGGTGCACGAAACCGCGCCTGCCTCGTACGGCTGGGACACGGTGGCCAGCTCCAACACCAACACCATGTTCGACGTGGTGCGCGACAACCCGCGCAGCGCGCATCCCACGCTGGAAGGCTGGATCCAGCGCGATCTGGCCACCGAGCTGTTCAAGCACGCCGGCCTGGATTTCGAGACCTTGAAGAAGCAGGCGCAGACGCGCGATTTCAAGCCGGTCGAGCTCAAGGATCAACGTTTGAGCGCCCGCTACCAGGTCAAATCCGACGTGATCACCTCGCACAACGTGGTGGCGCGGCTGGAAGGCAGCAAACACCCGAACGAGACGCTGATCTACAGCGCGCACTGGGATCATATTGGCGTGGGCAAGCCGGATGCACGCGGCGACACCATCTTCAATGGTGCATTGGACAATGCCAGTGGCACCGCCGCGCTGCTGGAGCTGGCGCGTGGTTTCGCCAAGGGACCAACGCCTGAGCGCTCGGTGGTGTTCCTGGCCGTCACCGCTGAAGAAAAGGGCCTGCTGGGCTCGGAGTTCTACGCCTCCAAGCCGCTGTACCCGCTGGATACCACGGTGGCGGTGATCAACATGGACGGCATGAATCCGTTCGTGCCCTCGCGCGACTTCGGCATCTACGGCACGGCGAAACTCGAACTGCTCGATCAACTCAAGAGCGTGGCCGCGCAATCCAAGCTGCGTTACACGCCCGATCCCAAGCCGCAGGCCGGGTATTTCTTCCGTTCCGATCACTTCTCCTTCGCCAAGCGCGGCGTACCGGCGCTGTCGTATGCAGCCGGCCAGGATTGGGAAGTGGGCGGCGTGGCGGCAGGAAAGGCAGCCGCCGACGACTACACCGCCAAGCGCTATCACCAGCAAGGCGACGAATGGAAGCCGGATTGGACCTTCGCCGGCGCCGCCCGCGACCTGGGCGTGCTGTATGCACTGGGCCAGCAGCTGGCCGACTCGCGCCAGTGGCCGAACTGGAGCCAGGATTCGGAGTTCCGCGCCACCCGCGATGCCAGCGCGGCGGCACGCAAGTAAGGCCGGCGCACACCGCCATTGCGCCAGGACCAGGACGGCTGCCCTGGCGCAAAGCGGCGTGTGCCATCGCGACATGCCACTTTTGAAAGAGCCTCGCCTGACACGCGGCGCGTGCTGCTGGTTGTCGGTTACACCAGCCGGCGAGCGTAGTGTGCAATGTCTTCGCCAGTTACGGCATGGATGCCGCCATCGCGCCTCGGGATTGGATTCACCGCGTGTCCGCGCGCGGCGAGGGCACTGCGCACGCGACAGGCAGGCTTGAAGATCGCCGAGCGCTCGCACACGCGAACGCCCAGCATCTTCAGGTGGCTACTGACGAAGAGTGGAGTTGTCACGAGGCGAGTCTGCGCGTTGCTGCGGGGCCCTTGCCTTTCCACCATCG
The DNA here is from genome assembly GCF_017746155.1 of Xanthomonas sp. D-36-1. NCBI lineage: Bacteria > Pseudomonadati > Pseudomonadota > Gammaproteobacteria > Lysobacterales > Lysobacteraceae > Xanthomonas > Xanthomonas sp. D-36-1. The sequence goes on along the minus strand of NZ_JAGHWR010000029.1, from coordinate 26,600 downwards.
CAGGACGCATTGATCGCAGGACACATTGCAATTACGTCCTAGTAAGCCCCTTGGCGGCGTCCATGCCGCCAAGGGTCCCGCGCCGGTGGGCGGGCAAGGGCCAGTCGTGTCGTCGGTGCGTACGCTAAGGGCAAGCGCTCCATGTCGGGTTTTCAACGTATCGCCCGCTCGCTCCAGCCCAAGTCCTGCAACGACGTTCATTGATGCCTCGATCAAGCGGTTGCATCAGCAAACAAAGGCCACGTGTGCCGCGCCGCTTTCCTGGCCATCGATCAACTGCCTGGAGCGGCGAGGACGCCGCACGCTCGACCAATCACGCCGTTGCCGCAGGCCTTGAGAACCTCCGACCACCGCAACGTCTGGAATTCCAGGGTGTCTTCAGCGATTCACGGCGACCAACCGATCGCTTGCCCAGCCGGCTGACCGCATCGGCACGACGCAACGCCAATGCCCCGCCGCTGCAACCGATTGCACGCCATGGCACACCAATTGCAGCTCTCCTGCAGGATGGCCCGGCCAGCGGCCCGTGACAGCGTCTGCGCTAGGCTGCAATCTGTTGGGGTTGCGTTCGGTCGGTGCGGCGTAGTCTGCCGCGCGGTCCTCATGGGGGGAGGGCGAAGACCGTACGCGGCGTTCGTTCCTTTAACGGTCGATTCTTTAGGATGAGCTGCGAGGTGAGATTGCAGCCAGGAGAACTTGTGCATCGGAGTGGTTTCAGAGCGTCTTGGTCGTACACCGTCGGGCTCGCCCGTTCGGCCGCGTGCCAGGCAACATCGCACTGCATGGCGGGGATGGACCTCCCGTGTCAGCCCGCCCTGTCGTCCTCGCGCGACGGGCAGCCCTGATGGACGGCACCGTGACTCCTTCCCCGACAACGACTGCAGTGCCCCCCATTTCCGCCCTCGATGCCGGCACGCCCACGCTGCCGCCGGAAGCACCGTTGGCGATGCCCGAACAGAACCTGCGCGAAGGTAGCCTGCAGGTGCGCCACCAGCGCACGTCGCCGCCCGGCATCGGCGTGCGCCGCTTCTATTTGATCGGCGGCACCTTTGCCACCACCGCCATCGCCGTGTGGGTGATGCTCAGCGTGCTGTGGCCCGACGGCATCAGCGTGCTGGAAGGCTGCCTGCTCGGCCTGTTCGTGTTGCTGTTCGCCTGGATCGCCATGTCCTTCGCCAGCGCCGTGGCTGGCTTCGTCACCGTGGTGGCGCGCGCCGGCCGCAAGCTCGGCATCGACCCGGAGCAGCCCCTGCCTACGCTGCGCTCGCGCACCGCGTTGCTGATGCCCACCTACAACGAAGACCCGCGCCGCCTGCTGGCCGGCCTGCAGGCCATCTACGAATCGGTGGCCGAGACCGGCCAGTTGGAGCATTTCGATTTCTTCGTGCTCAGCGACACCACCCGCGAGCACATCGGCCGCGCCGAAGAGCTGGTCTACAACGCGTTGTGCGACCGCGTCGGCGGGCACGGCCGCATTTTCTACCGCCGCCGTGCCGACAACGCCGCGCGCAAGGCCGGCAACGTGGCCGACTGGGTGCGTCGCTTCGGCGGCAGCTACCCGCAGATGCTGATCCTGGACGCCGACAGCGTGATGACCGGCGACACCATCGTGCGGCTGGTCGCCGGTATGGAAAACAACCCGGACGTGGGCCTGATCCAGACCCTGCCGGCAGTGGTCAACGGGCAGACCCTGTTCGCCCGCATGCAGCAGTTCGGCGGGCGCGTGTACGGGCCGATCATCGCCTTCGGCGTGGCCTGGTGGCACGGCGCAGAGAGCAACTACTGGGGCCACAACGCCATCATCCGCACCCAGGCCTTCGCCGATCACGCCGGCCTGCCCTCGCTGCGCGGGCGCAAACCGTTCGGCGGGCATGTGCTCAGCCACGACTTTGTCGAAGCGGCGCTGATGCGGCGCGGCGGCTGGGCCATGCACATGGTGCCGTACCTGCAGGGCAGCTACGAAGAAGGCCCGCCCACGCTGACCGACCTGCTGATCCGCGACCGCCGCTGGTGCCAGGGCAACCTGCAGCACGCCAAGGTGGTGAGCGCCAAGGGCCTGCACTGGATCAGCCGCATGCACATGCTGATCGGCATCGGGCATTACTTCACCGCACCGATGTGGGGCCTGTTGATGCTGATCGGCATCGGCATTCCACTGGCCGGCGGCGGTATCGACCTGGCCGGCGACCTGCCGTTCTCGCCCGCCCGTTACTGGCACGGCAGCAGCCAGGGCAATGCGATCTGGATCTTCGTCTGCACCATGTTCGTGCTGCTGGCGCCCAAGCTGCTCGGCTACATCGCGCTGCTGCTCAACCCGCGCGAACTGCGCGCCTGCGGCGGTGCCTTCCGCGCGGCAGTAAGCATCCTGCTGGAGACCGTGCTGGCCGCCCTGATGGCGCCGGTGGTGATGTACCTGCAGTCGCGCGGTGTGTTCGAGGTGCTGGCGGGCAAGGATTCGGGCTGGGATGCGCAGGTGCGCGACGACGGCAAGCTGTCGTGGCCGGCGCTGTTTCGCAGCTATGGCGGCCTGACCGTGTTCGGCCTGTTCATGGGTGCGGTGGCCTACGCGGTCTCGCCGGCGCTGGCCGCCTGGATGGGGCCGGTGATCGTCGGCATGGCGTTGTCGATCCCGGTGGTGGCGCTGACCTCGCTGCGTCGCACCGGCATGGCGCTACGCCGCGCCGGCATCTTCTGCATTCCCGAAGAGCTCGACCCGCCCAAGGTGCTGGTGCGTGCCTCCGAATTGCGCCGCGCCGCCGCGCTGGAACCGTCGCTGATCTGAGCGTGCATCGGCGCTGGCCTCGGTGGCCGGCGCTGTGGCGGCATCGCATGCGGCAGGCCGGTGGCGATCGGCGGGCCTCGAGCCTCTGGCGCCAGCTGATCTGGCCCACCCCTCGCGCAAGGCATAATGCCCAGCCCGCAAGCGGAGCTGGATGATGCTGGAAGTGATCGAACGCGAGACCGGACCGAACCCGCAATGGAGCGTGCTGTGGCTGCATGGCCTGGGCGCCGATGGCAGCGATTTCGCCCCGATGGTGCCCGAGCTGGTACGCCCGCACTGGCCTGCGCTGCGCTTCGTGTTCCCGCATGCGCCGATCCGCCCGATCACCATCAACAACGGCGTGCGCATGCGCGGCTGGTACGACATCGTCGGCATGGATTTCGCCCAGCGCGCGGACAAGGCCGGCATCGCCGAATCGGTAGCCCAGGTCGAAGCCCTGATCGCCCATGAGCAGGGTCGCGGCATCCCGCCGGAGCGCATCCTGCTGGCCGGCTTCTCGCAAGGCGGCGCGGTGACCCTGGCCGTTGGCCTGCAGCGCAGCGTGCCGCTGGCCGGGCTGATCGCCATGTCTACCTATCTACCGGATCCGGCCGCGGCCGCCAGCCAGTTGCAGCCGGCTGCCCTGCGCCAACCGCTGTTCATGGCCCATGGCACGGCCGACCCGGTGGTGCCGTTCGCGGCCGGCCAGGCCAGCATGCAGACCTTGCGCACGCTGGGCTTCGCATTGGATTGGCACACCTACCCGATGGGCCACCAGGTCTGCCTGGAAGAAATTGAGGCCTTGCGCGACTGGATGCAGGCGCGCTTCACCGCTGCCTGAGGCCATGGCCCAGCGCGCACCGCAGATCGCCTGGATGCCGGACCTGTGCCGGCTGCCGCGGTTGGGCGCGATGCTGGGCCTGGCCGAGCTGGTGGTGCTGGTGGTGACCTTGGTCCCCGATGCCGGCGCCGCGCGCAGCATCACGTTGTCGCGGTTCCTCTCCGCCAGCGGCCTGGCGCTGTGGCTGGCGTTGGCGGTCACCGTGCTGCTGTGCGTGTTGCGGCCCACCTTGTCGCGATTGCCGCCACGGCTGGGCGGGCTGAGCGCCTTGCTGATCGCTGCGGTGGTGGCGATGTTCGGTGCCGGCATCGTGCATGGCCTGTATGCGGTGCTCGGGCAGGTACCGCTGGGCGCGCAGGTCGGCTTCTGGCGGTTCACGCTTGGCAGTGCGGCCACGGTGGTGCTGATCACTGCGCTGGCGCTGCGCTACTTCTATGTCAGCGACCGCTGGGAGGCGCAGGTGCAGGCCAACGCGCGCGCCGAGGCCGATGCCCTGCAGGCGCGCATCCGCCCGCACTTCCTGTTCAACAGCATGAACCTCATCGCCAGCCTGCTGCGGCGCGACCCGGTGGTCGCCGAGCAGGCGGTGCTGGACCTGTCGGATCTGTTCCGTGCCGCGCTCGGCGCCGGCGAGGGCGTCTCCACCTTGCGTGCCGAATGCGAACTGGCCGAACGCTATCTGGCAATCGAATCGCTGCGCCTGGGCGAGCGCCTGCAAGTACGCTGGCACCGCCAGGAACCGTTGCCGTGGGAATTGCCGATGCCGCGGCTGGTGCTGCAGCCGCTGGTCGAAAATGCGGTACTGCATGGCGTTTCGCGCATGCCCGAAGGCGGTACGCTGTACCTGTCGCTGCGTCAGCGCGGCAACCAGCTGCAGATCCGCATCGTCAACCCGGCGCCGCAGCCCGGCACCCAGTTGCCGCTGCTGGCCGGCGCCGGGCATGCCCAGGCCAGCATCTCGCACCGGTTGGCGTTCCAGTTCGGCGCCGGGGCACGGATGGCGGCCAGCTGGGCTGAAGGCTACTATGCCTGCGAGATCACATTGCCGCTGCCGTGAGGGGAAAGTCACTGCAGCGAGGGGGAGTCCATGACGGCCACGCAAGTGCGGGTGCTGATCGCCGATGACGAGCCACTGGCGCGCGAGCGCCTGCGCATGCTGCTGGGCGAGCATCCGCAGGTCGAGGTGATCGGCGAGGCCGAAAACGGCCAGCAAGTGCTGCAGCAATGCGAACATCTGCACCCGGACCTGGTGCTGCTGGACATCGCCATGCCCGGCGTCGACGGCCTGGAAACTGCGCGCCTGCTGCGGCAAAGCCAGCCGCCGCCGGCGGTGGTGTTCTGCACCGCCTACGACCAGCATGCCTTGTCGGCGTTCGACGCGGCCGCGCTGGATTACCTGATGAAACCGGTGCGCCCGGAACGCCTGGCGTCTGCACTGGAGAAAGTCGCCACCTTCCTGGCCGGCCGCGTGCCCGGCACCGCGCCCAGGCCGCTGCGCACCCATCTGTGCGCACGCCTGCGCGGCAGCCTGCGGCTGATCGCCATCGGCGACATTCGCTACCTGCAGGCCGAAGAGAAATACGTCATCGTCCATCACACGCGTGGCGAGGACCTGATCGAAGAGTCGCTGAAGTCGCTGGAAGACGAATTCGCCGACCGCCTGGTGCGCATCCATCGCAATTGTCTGGTCGCCCGCGATGAGCTGGTGGAACTGCGCCGCAGCGGCGACGGCCAGGTCCACGCGGTGCTGCGCAACGTGCCGCAGACCCTGGAAGTGAGTCGTCGCTGCGTGGCCAACCTGCGCGATCAATTACGTCAACTGTGAGTTCGGTGCCGGCTCCGCGATAATGCCGGCATGACCACGCTCCGTATCGCCACCCGCAAAAGCCCGCTTGCCCTCTGGCAGAGCGAACACGTCGCCGCCGCGCTGCGTCAGCACCATCCCGGCCTGGAGGTGGTGCTGGTGCCGATGAGCACCCGCGGCGACGAAGTGCTGGACCGTTCGCTCGCGGCGATCGGCGGCAAGGGCCTGTTCCTGAAGGAGCTGGAGTTGGCGATGTTGCGCGGCGAAGCCGATTGCGCCGTGCATTCGCTCAAGGACGTGCCGATGGAACTGGATGCCCCGTTCGTGCTGCCGGCCATCCTGGAGCGTGGCGACCCGGCCGATGCGCTGGTGTCCAATCTCTATGCCAGCCTGCAGGCGCTGCCGCTGGGCGCGCGCGTGGGCACCTCCTCGTTGCGTCGCCAGGCGCAGTTGCGTGCCGCGCGCCCGGACCTGGAATTGATCGACCTGCGCGGCAACGTCAACACGCGGCTGGCCAAGCTCGACAACGGCGGCTACGACGCCATCGTGCTGGCCTGCGCCGGCCTGCAGCGGCTCGGGCTGGAAGCACGCATCAGCGCGCGGCTGGACGCGCCGGAATGGCTGCCCGCACCTGCCCAAGGCGCGGTGGCGGTGGAATGCCGTGGCGACGACGCACGCATCCACAGCCTGCTGGCGGTGCTGGATGCCGATCGCACGCGTGCCTGCGTGGAAGCCGAGCGGGCCATGAATCGCGCCCTGCACGGCAGCTGCCATGTGCCGGTGGCCGCCTTCGCGCGCTGGGAAGGGCAGGACCTGTTCCTGCAGGGCATGGTGGGCAGCGCCAGCGACGGCCGCCTGATCCATGCCGACGCGCATGGCAGCGCCGACGATACCGAAGCGCTTGGCCGCCGCGTTGCGCAAGGACTGTTCGACAAGGGCGCCGCGCAGCTGCTGGCCGAGCTGTAGCGCCGGGTCTGGAACAGCGCGCCTGCTGCCGAAGTCGAGCGCGTGCAGACCCGTCGACCGGAGAAAACCGCCGCTGCGCCCGTAGGATCGAACCCGGTCACGAGCGCCACGCCGGGCGCGCGCAATGCCCGCTCTGCGTAGCAGCGGCCTTGGCCGCGACAGGCTGCACCGGTAACGCCCTCGCGGCCGGGGCCGCTCCTACACGAGCAGCCATCGCGGTCGGGGCCGCTCCTGCACGCGCAATCCGGGCGGCGGTACCTGCATGTCTCGCGGCCAGGGCGCTGTCGTGGAAGCCGGCGTCGCGGCCGCGAGCGAGTGCGGCCGCTTACTTGAACGTGTAGACCAGATTGACCGTAGTCAGCGTGTCGGTCTTCTTGTCGCCGTCGCTGACGTCGCTGTTGTGACGCATCTGCCACGCCGCCTTCAGCGCAAAGTGCGAGTTCATGCTGACCTGCACGCCGAAATCGTTTTGCGCGTAGGTGTTGTACTCGCCCGATTCCACCAGCAGGGTGTTGATCAGATCGGTGTTGTCGGTGACGGTGTACTTCAGGTCGAACAGGCCGCGGCCGATCAGGCCGGTTTCGTTGCGGTCCTCGTCGCTGTTGTGCGCGCGGCGCACACCCGGGCCCACCTGCGCATCCAGGTAGAAGCGGTCGGCGTCGATCAGGCGCGTGCCATAGCCGATACCAAAGGTGGCCAGGCGATCGTAGGTGGCGAAGTCGTCGTGTTCGTAGCGGCCGGTGGCAGTGAGCTGGCGGTGTTCGCCCAGCTGCAGCGCGCTGCCGACGCTGCCGGTGTAGCGCTCGGCTGTGGTCTGGCGCTCGCGCGTGGTGCTGCCGTCGTCGTTGGTGTTGGTGTATTCCGAACTCGACCGCAACGCGGTGGCATCCAGGCTGTGGATCCAGTCGCCATCGGTGTAGCGCAAGCGCACGCGGCCGTTGAGGCTGTCGGTGGTGCTGTTGCCATGCGCCGCTGCGTAGCCGAGCTCGCCGCTGCTGCCGCTCCACGGTGACGGCAGCACCACTGCGGCCGGGTCTGCCGGCGCCGGTGCGACTGCCTGGGCCCAGACGGAGGGCGTGATCAACAACAGCGGCAACAGGGCAGGCAACGGGACACGGCGGGACATGGGCAGCTCGCTTTGGACGGCGGGAGGAGGGGTGGAAGCGATTTCATGATAACGGACTGTGCGGTGACGTCATCGCCAAGTGAATATCCGCTTCATTGCCGGTTGGGACGCTGCAAGCGGCCTGGGGCGATCAGCGCTTCAACTGGGCGCGACGGAGAAGGGCGATCCGGGAGCGGCTGGCGATAGGGCCGGTGTGACCTGCGCAGTCGTTGTCAGGAGAATGAAGGTGGCTCGGGACAGGTGCCTGGCGTGAATCCCAGCGACCTGCCCGGGCGCGCGTGCGCATGCCAGGCGGCCTGAGGATGTCACCAGCACCTCTGGCCCGCTACGCGGCAGGAGCCTCAGCGGCCCGATTGCGTCATTTGCCAGCGCTGCCTGCCAACCAAGGGCCTGCGCGAACGCTCACGCGATGCCGGCGCGGTGGATGCCGCCACCGACCCAACAGACCCGGCAGCTGCGTCGCACATCCCCTGGGCGCTTGCCGCTGTCTGCCCGCCGTCACATCGCAATGCTCACCCCGCCGCGCAAAGACTCGGACATAATCGACGCATGGACCGCTACGAACGCATCAACTCCCTGCATCGCTTGCTCAAATCGGCACGCTACCCGGTCACGGTGGCGCGGCTGCAGGATGAGCTGAGCTGTTCCCGTGCAACCGTCTACCGCGATCTGGCGTTTCTGCGCGACGCGCTGATGGCGCCGGTGGAAGGCGATGGCGAATCGGGCTTTCGCTATCTCTCCGGCGAAAGCGACCGCTTCGAATTGCCCGGCCTGTGGCTGAGTTCGGAAGAACTGCACGCGCTGCTGGCCTCGCAACAGCTGCTCGCGCGCACCGGTGGCGGGGTATTGTCCTCGATGCTGGCACCGCTGCAGCAGCGCATCGAAGGACTGCTGGCTGCCCAGGCCGGCGTCTCGCAATGGCCGGTGGATCGGGTGCGGGTCATTCCACACCGTGGCCGCAAGCTGGACGAAGCCAGCTTCCGCACCGTGGCCTCCGGCGTGCTGGAGCGCAAGCAGCTGAGCTTCGATTACCGAGCGCGTTCCACCGACGAATCGACCAAGCGCACGGTGTCGCCGCAACGCATTACCCATTACCGCGACAACTGGTATCTGGACGCGTGGGATCACGGGCGCGACGGCGTACGCAGCTTTGCGGTGGACCGCATCAACCACGCGCGTCTGCTCGATGCGGCGCCGCGCGATGTGCCCGACAGCGAACTGGACGAGCAGCTTGCCGCCAGCTACGGCATTTTTTCCGGGGCGCCCAAGGGGTGGGCGACCATCGTGTTCAGTTCCAAGGCCGCGCGCTGGGTCGCCGACGAACATTGGCATTCCAAGCAGCAGGGCCGCTTTCTGCCCGATGGCCGCTACGAGCTCAAGTTGCCCTACAGCAACTCGCGCGAACTGCTGATGGACGTGCTGCACTACGGCTCGGACGCAGAGATTGTCGAGCCCATGTCGCTGCGCGAGCAGGCCAAGGCGTTGTTGTCGCTGGCGCTGAGCAATTACGACTGAGCCTGGCAGACAGATGACGCAGTGAGCAGGGCCGCGGTCGCGGCAGGCACGTGCACGCGTCTGGAAGACGCATCGGGCCTGGTCGGCGCAGATGCGGTCGGCCAGGCCCAAGGCCTGAATCAAGCCAAGTTGCGAAGCGGGTTCGTCCTTATCACGCGTCAGGCCCCATCCTGCACCGCGAGCATCTGCTGCGGCTCCAAGCCCAAGGAGTGGGAGTCAACCAGATCCTCACCCTGATGCCACTGCTTCTCTAGCCAGGCCTGTCCCCACCGATCCACCTCGTAAACCTCGAATGTGTCGCCGACCATCGAGAAAAGTCGATCTCGTTCCAGCTGCGGCAGGTGGCAGACAGTGGAATGGTGGAGATGCAGGACTTGGACACGCGTGCCGACTCGAACGACTAGGCCTCTGCTGCCAGCGGTCGCCTGTTCCGGCATGGGGCCCCTGGCACCTGCGTTAGCCGCGAAGCGGCGTCGGCCTGGACGCATTGTCAGGCCGCGCGACAGACACGATCACAGGCGCTAAAGCTGCCATAGGCCGTGATCGTTTCCACCGAGCAGGTAGATGGCACATCGACCCCGGCCGGGAAGTTCCATCGGTGGGACTGCGACCGTGCCGCCTGCCTCCACGATGGCCGAAACCGCCGACTCGATGTCTTCGACGCGCCAGTATGGGCGAACAACAGGCCGTTCCGACTCGCGCAAAGGTGCGCGAACACCGACGATGCCGCCGCCCGCCAGGTTTGCGGTGCGGGCGTTGCCCAGTTCGGGCACCGGCTCGCCGAATTGCGCGCCCTGCACCGCATAGGCGGCGCAGACCGCCTCCAGGTCGTGTGTCACGATCTCCAAGTACTGGACCTTCATGCCATACCTCCCGGGGGATGACGTTCGATCGCGCTAACGCTTGTTCGGCACTTCGAAGCCCAGGCGGTCCACCTGCTCGCGCAGCTGCGGCACCCGCTTGAGTTTGTCGGTATAGATGGAATAGTCGTCGCGCATCTTGTTGACCAGCATGCGGTACTGGTCGCGGCTCATGTCCGGCTTGCGCGAGAAGATCCAGGCCAGGTCGCGGCCGGGGTAGGAGATCAGCATCCATGAGCCGTCGGGGGCGATTTCCAGAATGCGCTGCTTGGCCGGGATGACCTTGTAGAACCACACCCGCCAGTCGCGGTTGCCGCTGTCGGCATCCACCGAGGCGCGCGCATTGACTTCCTTTTCCGGCTCGCCGAACCCGTCGCGGTACAGATAGCGCACCGCCACCTTGCCGTCTTCGACCAGGGTGTATTCGTCGCGGCTGGTGACGTGGCCACGCTCGACCGCGTTGGGCATGCGCGCAATCACGTACCAGGTGCCCATGATCTTGGACAAATCGATTGCCGGCTCCGTGGCGGGCGTGTCCTTGGCATGCGCCACGGGCAGGCCGAGGACGAGCAGAAAAGCGAGGGCGATCGTAACGGTCAGGCGCATCGCAACATCACAAAGAGGCAATCGGAGCAGCACACTACCGCATGCAGGGGGCAAGTTCGCGTCAACGGTCGGGCCTGGCATCGGCGGCCGGGGAATCTGCGGCAGACGCCGGGCGGCCGGGGCCGGCTTGCGGGTCTGGATCAGGCGCTGGCGCCGCGGCCGGCTGGCTCCGCTACGTTGCCTCGGCCCTGTGCCGCGTGCGGGTTGCCGGGCGCCGACGTCGCAGGGGGCAGCAGCACGCGTGGAGGCCCGTGACGCGCTTGGGCAGGCGCCCGAACCGCGCCCCGCAGATGCCCGCGTCAAGGTCGCAGCCTGTGAGATGGGCTGCGGCAATCCTGCGCGCCTGTTGTGATCCTTCCTGCCACGGAGTGCCGCCATGTCGCATCGCCCTGCTTCCCGTTCCGAACGTCCCGACCCGCGTGTGCTGCGCCCGGTGCGGCAGCTCGCCCTGGCCGGGCTGGCCCTGGTGCTGGTCTGGCCGGCCGCGCGCGGCAGCAGCGAGTGGATCGGCTGGTTGCCGCTGTGGCTGGTCGGCATGCCGATGCTGGCATGGTGGAGCCTGCACCGGTTTGCCCTGCCGTCTTTGGCAGCGCGTGGCGCGCGCCGTGTTGCGCCCCGGCGGCGTGGCCCGCAGGCCCAGCGCCGGCGCACTTCCTCGCGTACGGCGACACAGGCGCGCGCAGCCTGACCTTCGGCAGGGTTGGCCGGCAGGGCGCTGTGCTACGTTCCGGGCATTCGTTTTTCCGGAAACATTCATGCCCAAGTTCGCCTCGATCTGCCTGGTTGCCGGCCTGATCACCGCTGGCGCCGTCTCTGCAGAGGAACCCCCCGTGTCCAACGATCCCTACGCCTGGCTGGAAGATGTCACCGGCGCCAAGCCGCTGGACTGGGTCAAGACCCAGAACGCCAAGACCGAGGCGCGGTTGGCCAGCACGCCGGCGTTCAAGCAGATGGAAACCAGCATCCGCGAAGTGCTGGATTCGGACGCCAAGATTCCCGGCGTGCAGAAGATCGGCGCGTTCTACTACAACTTCTGGAAGGACAAGCAGCACGAGCGCGGCCTGTGGCGGCGCACCACGCTGGACGAGTACCGCAAGGCCTCGCCCAAGTGGGAAACGGTGCTGGACCTGGATGCGCTCAACAAGGCCGAAGGCGAAAACTGGGTGTGGCACGGTGCCGACTGCCTGCGCCCGGACTACCAGCGCTGCCTGATCGCGTTGTCGCGCGGCGGTGCCGATGCCGATGTCACGCGCGAGTTCGATCTGGGCAGCAAGCAATGGGTCAAGGACGGCTTCTTCCGTCCCGAGTCCAAGGGTGGGCTGGGCTGGATCGACCGGGACACTGTCTACGTGTTCACCGATTTCGGCGCCGGCAGCATGACCAGCTCCGGCTACCCGCGCATCGCCAAGCAGTGGAAGCGCGGCACGCCTCTGACTGCCGCGACCGTGGTGTACGAAGGCAAGCCGACCGATATGTACATCGCGGCCATGCATGATGACACGCCCGGATTCGAGCGCGATTTCGTCAGCCGCACGCTCGCCTTCTACAACGACGAGCTGTATCTCAAGGGCGCCGACGGCACGCTGGTCAAGGTGGATGTGCCCAATTCGGCCAGCAAGTCGGTCAAGCGCCAGTGGCTGACGCTGGAGCTGCGCGAACCGTGGACGGTAGGCGGCAAGACCTACAAGCCCGGCACCTTGCTGGCCACGCGTTTCGACGATTTCATGGCAGGCAAACGCAACTTCGACGTGTTGTTCGAGCCCACCGACACCACCTCGCTGGCCGGCATGGCGTGGACCAAGTCGCATCTGGTGTTGAACGTGCTGGAAGACGTCAAGAACCGTCTGAGCGTGATCACACCCTCGCGCGGTGGCTGGAAAAAGAGCGCGTTCGTCGGCGCGCCGAGTTTCGGTACGGTGGATGTCGGCGCGGTGGATAGCGACGACAGCGATGCGTTGTGGCTCACCGTCACCGATTACCTGACCCCCACGACCTTGTCGTGGGTGGACGTGGGCGCTGCGCCGCAGCCGCTCAAGACCATGCCGGCGTTCTTCGAGGCCGGCAAGGACACCATCGAGCAGCACTTCGCCACCAGCAAGGACGGCACGCGCGTGCCGTATTTCCTGGTACGCCCGAAGGCCTTGAAGCTCGACGGCAGCGCGCCGACCTTGCTGTACGGCTACGGCGGTTTCGAAATTTCGATGACGCCCAATTACTCCGGTGGCCTGGGGCGCGCCTGGCTGGAGAAGGGTGGCGTCTACGTGGTGGCCAATATCCGCGGCGGTGGCGAATACGGCCCGCGCTGGCACCAGGCCGCGCTCAAGCAGAATCGCCACAAGGCCTACGAGGACATGGCCGCGGTGGCCAAGGATCTGGTGGCACGCAAGATCACCTCGACCAAGCATCTGGGCGTGCAGGGCGGCAGCAATGGCGGCCTGATGACCGGCAACATGCTCACCCAGTATCCGGAACTGTTCGGCGCGGTGGTGGTGCAGGTGCCGCTGCTGGACATGAAGCGCTACAGTCACCTGCTGGCCGGCGCCTCGTGGATGGCCGAATACGGCAACCCCGACACCGACGACTGGACGTTCATCCAGACCTTCTCGCCTTACCACCTGTTCGATGCCAAGAAGACCTACCCGCCGGTGATCTTCCTGACCTCCACGCGCGACGACCGCGTGCATCCCGGCCACGCCCGCAAGATGGCCGCCAAGATGATCGAGGCCGGCAAGGACGTGACCTATTACGAGAACATCGAAGGTGGCCACGGCGGTGCGGCCAATAACGCGCAGGCCGCGCATATGGCCGCGCTGGCGTACAGCTTCCTGTGGGAGCGGTTGGCCGACTGAGGCTAGGGCTGCGTGTGCAGTGCGTCGCGCAGCACGAGGCCGCTGGCAGTCTGCAGCGGCCTGGCGTCGTTAGGGGCGTGGTTGAAACATGCAGGCCATGGCGTGCCTTATTCCGTCAGGGCGCAGTGGCAGCAGACGTGCCGCTCCCTGGCTGCGTGCTTCTCCCGTCGGGACATTGTCCTCCTTCATGGGAGAGAAGGTGCCCGAAGGGAGGATGAGGATACGCACCACCCACGCAGCTGTTGCATCGTACGGCGGTGAGTGACGCGTGGCAAAAATCACACAGCTACTCAAGCGGCCACGGCTGCGCGCATTGCGAGTGTGGATGCGCAACGTCGGCGCATCCGGCAAACACTTCCAATGCATCGCACTGCGGGCGACTTCGTTCACTACAACCGCTTCAACCCACGCGCAATCTGCTCCACCGCCTGTTCCAGGCGCGGCAGGCTTTGCGTGTAGGCAATGCGTACATGCTGATTGGCGCGGTAGTGGCCGAAATCGATGCCGGGCGTGAACGCAACATGTTCGGTTTCCAAGAAATGCGCGCAAAACGCCTGCGCATCATTTGAAAACCGGCTGATGTCCGCATACAGATAAAACGCGCCTTGCGGTTCGACTGCGATCTCCAACCCCAGCGCGCGCAATGCCGGCAGCAGGTAATCGCGACGCTCCTGGAACTCGGCGCGGCGCGCTTCGAAGAGGGCGATGCTCTCAGGCGTAAAGCAGGCCAGTGCGGCGTGCTGGGCAATGGTCGAGGCGCTGATGTACAGATTCTGCGCGAGCTTTTCCAGTTCCGGCACCGCGTCGGGCGGCGCGATCAGCCAGCCCAGCCGCCACCCGGTCATGCCGAAATACTTGGAAAAACTGTTCAATACGAAGGCGCTGTCGTCCACTTCCAGCACGCTGTGCGCATCCAGGCCGTAGGTCAGGCCGTGGTAGATCTCGTCCACCACCAGGTGGCCGCCGCGCGCCTGCAGCGTCTGCGAAAGCGCAGCCAGTTGCGTGCGCGACAGCACGCTGCCGGTGGGGTTCGCCGGCGAGGCGACCAGGGCGCCCACGCTGCCGTCGTTCCAGGCGCTCTCCACCAGCGCAGGGGTCAACTGATAATCGGTGTCCGGGCCGACCGGGACCAATTGCGCGGCGCCCTCGACCAGGCGCAGAAAGTGGCGGTTGCAGGGGTAACCCGGGTCGGCGAGCAACCAATGCTTGCCCGGATCCACCAGCAGGCTGCTGGCCAGCAGCAATGCGCCAGACCCCCCGGGTGTCACCAGAACCCGCTCCGGATCGAGGTGGCAGGCGTAGCGCTGCGCATAGAAGCCGGCAATCGCCTCGCGCAGCGCCGGTAGCCCGCGTGCGGCGGTGTAGCGGGTGTGGCCGGCCGCCAATGCCGCCTGGCCGGCCGCGACGATGGGTGCGGCCGTGGTGAAATCGGGCTCGCCGATTTCCAGGTGGATCACGTCGTGGCCGGCCTGCTCGAGCGCATTGGCGCGTGCCAGCAGCGACATGACATGAAACGGAGCGATGTCCTGGCTGCGGCGGCTATAGCCGCCTGCGTACGGAAGTGAGGAATCCATTGGTTCGATGATAGACCAGCATGACCTGGGACACATGGCGCCCGACAGAAGTCTCTTCCACACTCGGGCACCGGGATGGCATTGCGTTCATCCAATGGACCCCAATCTGATGAAGCCCATCCTCACTCTCCTGATCGCCAGCCTGATGACCACAGTCCCTGCTTTCGCCGCTCTTCCGTCGCCGCCAGACGTTGCCAAGCACCCGCATGTGGTCAAGGCGCCGTTCGGTGCGACCCGCAACGACGACTATTACTGGTTGCGCGACGACAAGCGCCAAGACAAGGCGATGCTGGCGTATCTCAACGCCGAAAATGCCTACACCGACAAGGTGATGGCGCCGCTGAAACCCTTGGAAGAAGCGCTGTATACCGAGATCGTCGGGCGCATCAAACAGGATGATGCCAGCGTGCCGTATCGCGAGCGCGGCTATTGGTATTACACGCGGTTCGAAACCGGCAAGGATTATCCGATCCAGGCGCGCCGCAAGGGCAGCATGGAGGCGCCGGAAGAGATCCTGCTCGACGTCAACCAGATGGCGCAGGGCAAGGGCTACTTCAGCGTGGGCGATGCCGCGGTGAGCCAGGACAATCGCATCCTCGCCTGGGCCGACGATGCCGTTGGCCGCCGTCAATACACCATCCGCTTCAAGAACCTGGAGACCGGCGAACTCTATCCGGACACTGTGGAAGGCGTCTCGGCCAACGTGGTGTGGGCCGACGACAACAAGACGCTGTTCTATATCGAAAACGACCCGGAAACGCTGCTCACCGTGCGCGTGAAAAAGCATGTGCTGGGCACGCCGTCCAGGGACGATGTGCTGGTGTACGAAGAGAAGGACGACAGCTTCTACATGGGCATCGGCCGTACCCGCGACGACAAGTACATCACCATCGAGGTGGAAAGCACGGTCTCTTCGGAAACCCGCTACGCGCTGGCCGCCAAGCCGGACGCCTTCAAGGTGCTGGCCAAGCGCGAGCGCGATGTGGAATACCACGCCGAGCATTTCGATGGCCGCTGGGTGATTCGCACCAATGCCGATGACGCCAGGAACTTCAAGCTGGTCACTGCGCCCACCGATGCGACCACACGCACGCAGTGGACCGACTGGGTGGCGCACGACGACAACGTCTACATCGAAGACTTCGAGTTGTTCGATGGGTTTACCGCCATCGAAGAGCGATCCGGCGGACTGGAGCGTGTGCGCCTTCAATTCAACGGTCCGCACATGGAGGTGGGGGCGCTTGCGGGGGAGCCGCAATACGTCAAGGCCGATGAACCGGCTTATTCGATGGGTCTGTCTGTCAACTCCGAGCCGGATACCGCCTGGCTGCGCTACAGCTACACCTCGCTGACCACGCCGGCGACCACCTACGAGCTCAATACGCAGACCGGCGAGCGCAGGTTGCTCAAGCAGCAACCGGTGATCGGCTACGACGCCAGCAAATACGTGACCGAACGCGTGTGGGTGACGGCGCGCGACGGGGTCAAGGTGCCGGTGTCGCTGGTGTACAAAAAGGGCTTCAAGAAGGACGGCAGCGCAGCGCTGTTTCAGTATGCGTATGGCAGTTACGGCATGTCGATGGACCCGGCATTCAATCTGCCGGCGATCAGCCTGCTGGACCGCGGTGTGGTGTATGCCATCGCACACATCCGCGGCGGCCAGGAAATGGGTCGCCAGTGGTACGACGATGGCAAGTTGCTGCACAAGAAAAACACCTTCAATGACTTTATCGATGTCACCCGCGGTCTGGTCGCCCAGGGATACGCCGCCAAGGACCGCGTTGCCGCATCCGGTGGTAGCGCCGGCGGTCTGCTGATGGGCGCGGTGGCCAATATGGCGCCGCAGGACTATCGCGTGATGGTCGCGCAGGTGCCGTTCGTCGATGTGGTCACCACCATGCTCGACGCCAGCATTCCGCTCACCACCAACGAATACGACGAGTGGGGCAACCCGGAAACCCCGGACTATTACGCGTACATGCTGTCGTACTCGCCATATGACAACGTGCGCGAGCAGGCGTACCCGGCGCTGTTCGTGGGCACCGGATTGTGGGATTCGCAGGTCCAGTATTGGGAGCCGGCCAAGTGGGTGGCCAAGCTGCGCGACGACAACACCGGCACCCAGCCCATCGTGTTCCGCACCAATATGGAAGCCGGGCATGGCGGCAAATCCGGACGCTTCCGCCGCTACCGCGAGCTGGCCGAATCGTATGCGTTCGTGCTGGATCAGCTGGGCGTGAAGTAGCTGGAGGGCCGGGATTGGGGAGTCGGGATTTGGGATTGGTTGGAACAGATGGCGTGGGCTGGAGCTGGCTGCTCGTGGGATGCGAGGGCTAGCCTCTCTCCATGTTCCGCTCCCCGGCCTTCGCTCGTCCTTATCGGCGCGTTGCGTTCGTCGCCTCGCCCCGAACCGAGCCGGGTACCAGTCCGTCGTCGCTGCATATTGGGCTGCGTGTCTGACCGCAGAGAGGCTGGGGGCGCCTTGGCACCTCTGGTGGCCGGCGCGCTGCACACCGCCCGCTGTGGACAGCGCGCCCTCCCGCAGCGACACAATCGCCGCTGCAGGGCCGACTCACCAAACCGCAGCGCTGGCCGTATGATTTGCGCATGACGCGACCGACTCGATTCCGCTGGGCCTGGTGGTTGCTGGCCTACGCCAGCCTGGCCACCGGTATCGTCGGGATCTTCGTCCCGGGGCTGCCGACAACGGTCTTCATCCTGATCTCTGCCTGGGCGGCCTCGCACGGGTCCGAACGCCTGCACAACTGGCTGCTGTCGCATCCGCGCTTCGGCCCGGCGATCGTGGAATGGCAGACCTACCGTGCGGTCAGCCGCAAGGCCAAGTGGATGGCGACGCTGACCATGACGGTCTGCGCCGCGATCATGCTGTGGTGCGTGCCGGTGTTCTGGGTCAAGTGCCTGTCGATCGGCAGCATGGTCGTGGTAGCGATCTGGCTGTGGTTGCGTCCCGAGCCGCCGCCGCGCCCGCTGCCCGGCGCGCACTGAACGCAGCGGGCCACCGAGCGCACGGCCATAACGGTGTTCTGGCTATACTTCGGCCTATGAGCATTATGTCCCGACCGTCTGTTCGTCTCGCACTGGTTGGTGCGACCTTTGTCCTGCTTGCCGCCTGCGGCAACAAGGGCCCGCTGGTGATGCCGCAGAAGCCGGTGCCGGTGGAAGCCCAGCCGGTGCCGCAGCCGCAGCCGGCGGATGCGTCGCAACCGCTGGACGAGTCCACGCCTGCGCCGGTGGATGGCGACACCAAGCCTGCATCCACCACCGACCAGCCCGCTAGCAGCGGCAATGAGCGCTGACGGTCGCAGCGGGCGTCTGCGTTTCACCAAAATGCATGGCGCCGGCAACGATTTCGTGGTGCTGGACCTGCGCGACGGTACGCCACCACCGGATGCCGCACTGGCAGCGCAGTTGGCCGACCGTCACTTCGGCGTTGGCTGCGATCAGATCCTGACCATCGAGGCGCCGCGCAGCGACGGCGCCGCGGCAGCCTACGGCATCTGGAATTCCGATGGCTCGGCCGCGCGCCAATGCGGCAATGGCGCACGTTGTGTCGCCGCATGGCTGGTGCGCGACGGCACCGCCCAGGGCGAGCGCTTCATCATCGACAGTCCGGTGACCGCGCACGCGGTCGAGCGCCTCGACGGCGACCGTTACGCGGTGGCGATGGGCGTCCCGCAGTTCGAGCCCACCCAGATTCCGCTGGCCGGGTTTGCCCATGCACGCGACGAATATGCGCTGCCGGTGCACGGCGAGACCGTGCGCTTTGGTGCGGTGTCGATGGGCAACCCGCACGCGGTGGTCGAAGTCGGTCGCGTCGATGCAGCGCCGGTGGAACGCGTGGGCGCGCTGCTGCAGCAGAACGCCGCGTTTCCCGATTCGGTCAATGTGGGTTTCGCGCAGGTGGTCGACCCCGCGCATGTGCGCCTGCGCGTGTTCGAGCGCGGCGTTGGCGAAACGCTGGCCTGTGGGAGTGGCGCCTGTGCGGCTGCGGTGGTGTTGATGCAGCGCGGCCGTGTCGAGCGCGACGTGCAGGTGTCCTTGCCCGGTGGCGAGTTACGCATTCGTTGGCCCGGCGACCAGGAGCAGGTCGTGATGTCCGGCCCGGCTGTGTTCGTCTTCGATGGAGAGTGGAACCGATGAGCGAGAACACGGACAAATTCGGCGCGCACGAAGTGGCCACGTGGCTGCGACGTCACCCCACCTTCCTCAAGCAGTTTCCGGATCTGGCGGTGAGCTTGCTGGTGCCGCGCGATGACGGCCCCACCGCCTCGTTGGCCACCTACCAGCTGGAAGTGCTACGCGACAAGAACCGCGAACTGTCGCGGCGCCTGCACGAGCTGGGCAGCAATGCGCAGGAAAACGAGCGGCTGGCGGTACGCACGCATCAACTCACGCTTGCGTTGATGCGCCAGACCAGCGCGGCCGACACGCTCAAGGCGATGGCCGCCTCGCTGGCAGAAGATTTCAACGGCGAACTGGTGCGGCTGGTGTTGCTCAAACCCATCGATGCGCTGGATGCGGACTGGCTGCAGATCATCGCCATCGACGATGCACGGCTGGCGCCGTTCCGCGATTGCCTGAGCGATGGCGAGCCCATCTGCGGCCGCCTGCAGGCTGAAAAACACGCGCTGCTTTACGGCGCACAGGCGGGGCAGGTGCAATCCACCGCGCTGCTGCCGCTGCCGGGCATCGGCCTGATCGCAGTGGGGAGCAGCGATGCCAACCGGTTCTATCCCGGCATGGGTACGCTGTTCCTGCGCATGATGGGCGAATCGCTGAGCGTGGCGTTGCAACGCTTCGACGTGTGAGGCCGATGGCTGCGTCCATCGACGTTGGCGGCACGGGGTCGTTGGCGATGGCGCTGCTTCGGCAGCGGGGAGGGCGAGGAGGTGCCAGTCGACTATCCGGGTTGTCTGCACCTGCGGGGCGCGCGTTCCGCGCGCATGTGCAGGTGACCGCAGTCGCGCCGCGATATCGGAGGCGCTGACGTGTCATCGGTCGACGAGTTCCTGACATACCTGCAGGTCGAGCGGCAAGTATCGGCGCACACGCTGGACGCGTATCGGCGCGACCTTGCTGCCCTGGTCGTCTGGGCGGCTGAGCAGACGACCGACGATGGCGTGCAGGACGCTGCAGTGCCTGCCGAGACTGCACAGTTCGATACCGCGCACTTGCGGCAATTCGTTGCGGCAGAACATCGGCGCGGGCTGTCGGCAAAGAGCCTGCAGCGCCGTCTGTCGGCATGCCGCAGTTATTACGCCTGGTTGCTCAAGCATGGCCGTATTTCGGCCAGCCCGGCGGCGGCGCTGCGTGCGCCCAAGGCGCCGCGCAAGTTGCCGCAGGTGCTGGACGCCGACGAAGCGGTGCGTCTGGTGGAAGTGCCGACCGATGCGCCACTGGGCCTGCGCGATCGCGCGTTGCTGGAAGTGTTCTACTCGTCCGGGCTGCGCCTGAGCGAGTTATGCGCATTACGCTGGCGCGACCTGGACCTGGACAGCGGCCTGGTGATGGTACTCGGCAAAGGCAGCAAGCAGCGCCTGGTGCCGGTGGGCTCGCACGCGATCGCCGCCTTGCGCGAATGGCGGCGCGACAGTGGTGCAAGCGCCGACAGCCACGTCTTCCCTGGCCGTGCCGGCGGTGCGATTTCGCAACGTGCAGTGCAGATCCGCATCAAGCAACTTGCCGTGCGCCAGGGCATGTTCAAGGACGTGCATCCGCATATGCTGCGGCACAGTTTCGCCAGTCATATCCTGGAATCGTCCGGCGATCTGCGCGGCGTGCAGGAGTTGCTGGGCCATTCGGACATTGCCACCACCCAGATCTACACGCATCTGGATTTCCAACACTTGGCCAAGGTCTACGATGCCGCGCATCCGCGTGCCAGGCGCAAGAAAGCTGCAGAGTGAGCGCTAAGCTGTAAGCGACCGGCAGCCGGCGTCATCGACTCCTGCAGTTCACTGCCGCAGGTCGGTCTGCATGTCGCGTGCAACGTGTTGCTGTCTCGCAAGTGAGCGCTGCCACACCAACCTGCGGCGACTGGTCGCAGCGTGCTTGAACCCGGCAGGGGCGTCCCCACCTCCTTGGAAACCCCCGGAGGATCCATGGACCCTAGCCAGAACCCCAACATCGTTCACGCCACCACCATCATTTCGGTTCGACGTGGTGGGCATGTCGCCGTTGCCGGCGATGGCCAGGTCACCCTTGGCCATACGGTCATGAAGGGCAATGCGCGCAAGGTACGTCGGCTCGGGCGCGAGGGTCAGGTGCTGGCCGGTTTCGCTGGCGCGGCAGCCGATGCGTTCACCCTGTTCGAATTGTTCGAAGCCAAGCTCGACAAGCACGGCCAGCTGACGCGCGCTGCCGTGGAACTGGCCAAGGATTGGCGCACCGAGCGCCGGCTGGGCAAGCTCGAAGCGCTGCTGGCCGTGGCCGACAAAAAGACCTCGCTGATCATCAGCGGCACCGGCGATGTGATCGAACCGGAAGACGGCATCATCGCCATCGGCTCGGGTGGCTCGTACGCCTTGTCGGCAGCGCGCGCGCTGCTGGCGCACACGCAACTGGATGCCAAGACCATTGCCGCCGAAGCGATCAATATCGCCGGCGATATCTGCATCTATACCAATCGCAACGTGGTGGTCGAAGAGCTGTGATTCGGGATTCGGGATTGGGGATTCGCAAAAGCGCTCCTTTCCCTGCACCTGGACATGCCTCGATCGTTCCTACTCCGCTCTTACGAATCCCCAATCCCCAATGCCAAATCCCGATAGCTCAACCATGACTCCGCGCGAAATCGTGCAGGAGCTCGACCGTCATATCGTTGGCCAGCACGACGCCAAGCGCGCGGTTGCCATCGCGCTGCGTAACCGCTGGCGCCGCATGCAGTTGCCGGAAGAACTGCGCAACGAAGTGATGCCCAAGAACATCCTGATGATCGGCCCTACCGGTGTGGGCAAGACCGAGATCGCACGGCGCCTGGCGACACTGGCCAACGCGCCGTTCGTCAAGGTCGAAGCCACGCGCTTCACCGAAGTGGGGTATGTGGGCAAGGATGTGGAGCAGATCATCCGCGACCTGGCCGATACCGCCGTCAAGCTGTATCGCGAGCAGGCCAAGGTGCGCGTGCGCAACCAGGCCGAAGAGCGTGCCGAAGACCGCATCCTGGACGCATTGCTGCCACGTCGCGCGACCGGTATTGGGTTTGATCCGGAAGCGGCGCGCAACGAGCCCTCCTCGCAGGACAACGACACCCGCATCAAGTTCCGTCGCATGCTGCGCAACGGCGAGCTGGACGAGCGCGAGATCGAACTGGAAGTGGCGGTGAACGCCAGCATGGACATCATGACCCCGCCGGGCATGGAAGAAATGGGCCAGCAACTGCGCCAGATGTTTTCCAATCTGGGCAGCGGCAAATCCCAGAAGCGCAAGCTCACCATCAAGGCAGCGCGCCCGCTGTTGATCGAAGAAGAAGCGGGCAAATTGGTCAACGAAGACGATGTGCGCACCGCGGCCATCGAAGCGTGCGAGCAGCATGGCATCGTGTTCATCGATGAGATCGACAAGGTGGCCAAGCGCGGCGAAGCCGGCTCCGGCGGTGGCGATGTCAGTCGCGAAGGCGTGCAGCGCGATCTGTTGCCGCTGGTGGAAGGCTCCAACGTGTCCACCAAGTACGGCACGGTCAAGACCGACCACATCCTGTTCATTGCATCAGGCGCGTTTCACCTGGCCAAGCCCAGCGATCTGATCCCGGAGCTGCAGGGCCGCTTCCCGATCCGCGTGGAATTGACCGCGCTGACCAAGGCCGATTTCGTCCGCATCCTCACCGAACCCAGGGCCGCCTTGATCAAGCAGTACGAAGCCTTGTTGCAGACCGAAGGTGTGGCGTTGACGTTTGCCTCTGACGCGGTGGACCGGCTTGCCGAGATTGCCGCGCAGGTCAACGAGCGCCAGGAGAATATCGGCGCCCGTCGCCTGCATACGGTGTTGGAGCGTTTGCTCGATGTGTTGAGCTACGAAGCGCCGGATCGCGATGGGCAGAGCGTGACCGTGGACGCCGCCTATGTGGATGCGCAGCTGGGTGAGCTGGTGCAGGATCCGGATCTGAGCCGCTACATCCTCTGACAACGTTGCACGGCAACCTGCGCGTGGGATGGAACAGACCCGCCAATGGCGGGTCTTTTTATTTGCAGCATGCACGACGGACGAGACGGGCTTTGGCATTGAGCGGCATTGTGATATCGGGCAATGCATCCCCGCTGCGCAGCGGCATTGCCCGCGGCCTGTGATGGTGCGGCAATGCCATGGTGCTTTAGCTGACCTCAGTCCTCGCCGATATCTTCGTTCCACACATCCGGGTTGGCGGAAATATAGCCACCGAGCAGATCGATGCATTCCTGGCTCTGCAGATCGATCACGTTGATGCCGTGCTCGCGCAACCACACGATGCCGCCCTGGAACGTGACCGATTCGCCGACCACCACGGTGCCGATGTTGAACTGGCGCACCAGCCCGCTGCAGTACCAGCACGGCGCCAGCGTGGTGACCATGATGGTGTCCTTGTAGCGGCGCTGGCGGCCGGCCTTGCGAAACGCGTCGGTCTCGCCGTGTACCGAGGGGTCGTTTTCCTGCACGCGGCGGTTATGGCCGCAGCCAAGTAGGCGCCCGTCGTTGTGATACAGCGCCGCGCCGATCGGGATGCCGCCTTCGGCCAGGCCCTGGCGGGCCTCGGCAATGGCGGTGTCCAGCAACGCGCGGTAGTCGGGAGTGGTGATCATGCGAACTCCAAAGGGGCCGCGCCGGCGGGGCGCAGCATGTCGAGATGGGGAATGCCGTCTTCCAGGTACTGTGCGGAAGCAGGGGCAAACCCGTGCGCCGCGTAGAACGATTGCAGGTGCGCCTGCGCACCGAGCTGGATCGCGCGACCCGGCCACTGCGTGTGCACCAACCCGATGCCTTCGCGCAACAGCGCGTGCGCCAGTCCAGTGCCACGAAATGCAGCAGCGACGACCACACGGCCGATGCTCGGCTCGGAATAACTCAAGCCTGGGGGCAGCACGCGCAGGTAGGCGGCCAACGCAGCGTCATTGGCGGTACCCAGCACATGCAGCATGGCGGGATCGGTATCTTTGCCATCCAGTTCCGGATAGGCGCATTGCTGTTCCACCACAAACACATCCGTGCGCAGCCTTAGCAGCGCATACAGCTGCATGGTGCTCAGTTGCGCAAACCGCAGGTGCTGCCAGTGCAGGGAAGGAAGGGGCATGGTGGGCATCACTGCATGATAGCGGCTGTGCCGCGTTTGAGCTGCGAAATCATGCCTGTATGGGGTATTGGCCGACCCGCCTGCGTGCGTGCGTGCGACGGCATTGCTGCCCACGCTCGGGTGCAGGTTGTGCCTAGTCGACCGCGCTGTCGGTCTCGACGGCCACCACCACCGACATGCCCGGCCGCAGCCGCGTCGCCAGCGGCTGGTCCGGGTCGACGCTGATGCGCAGCGGAATGCGCTGGGCAATCTTGACGAAGTTGCCGGTGGCGTTATCGGCCGGCAGCACGCTGAACTCCGAGCCGGCAGCCGGCGAAATGTCCTGCACGCGTCCATGCAGACGCGCATTGTCCAGCGCATCCACGGTGAAGCTGGCGCGCTGGCCGATCCGGATCCTGGCCATCTGGGTTTCCTTGAAATTGGCCACGATCCACAGCGTGTCCGGCACCAGCGACATCAGCTGCGTGCCGTTGGTGACGTAGGCGCCCTGGCGCACGCCAAGCTGACCGAGCTGGCCATCGCGCGGGGCCAGGATGCGTGTGTTGTCCAGGTTGATCTGTGCCAGCTGCACGGCGGCCTGCGCATTGGCAACCGCGGCTTCCAACGCGGCGCGGTTGACGCTCACGCTGCGCGCGTTTTCTTCGGCGGCCTGCACTGCGGCACGTGCCTGCGCCACGCCGGCCTCGGCCTGCGCGCGCGCGGCGAATGCGGTGTCGCGATCCTGCTCGGAGACCAGCTGCTGGCTGGCCAGCTGCTGCGTACGTGCATAGGCCGAACGGGTACGGTCGCGTTGTGCCTGGTTGCTGCTCAGCGCCGCGCGTTGCTCGGCAATCGTCGCTTCGGCGCTATGGCGTTGTTGATCTCAGTTGGCGAGGTTGGCCTGCGCGGTCTGCACTTGCGCCTTGGCCTGTTCGAGTTGCTGGGCATAGATGCGGTCGTCGATGCGTGCCAGCAGCTGGCCGCGCTTGACGTGCGCAAAGTCCTGCACCGGCACCTGCGTGACATAGCCGCTCACCTGCGGCGCAATCACGGTGATCTGACCGTGCACCATCGCATTTTCGGTGCGTTCGATCGCACTGGCGAACGGCGGCAACCGCCAGGCATACAGCACCAGCGCCACGCCGATCAGCGCAAGTCCGCCGAAGCCGACGATGCCGGCGAGACGGCGGCGCCGACGACGTTGCCGGTCGGCAGGCGGTGAGGAATCTGCTGGTGTATTCATGGGCGCGCAGTGGGAACAGGAGGGGAGGGCGATACCGAGGGGCGCAGATAGCGGCGCCACACCAGCACCGACAGGATCCACAGGCCGGTGGCGATGGCGATGCAGCCGATCAACAGGAACACATCGTTGTACGCCAGCACATTGGCCTCGCGCGTGGCGACCGTGCCTAGCGTGCGCACGCCTTGGGCCTGACGCAGTGCCGGGTCGCCGATGCTGCGGCCATACAGGCTCGCGTAGGCCTGCACGCGCGCGGCCACTTGTGGGTCGGTCAGCACCAGATGTTCCACCAACTGGCTGGAATGGTATTTCTCGCGCACCACCTGCACGGTGCCGAGCAGGGCGCTGCCGAGCAGGCCGCCCATGTTTTGCGCCATGCCGAACAGCACGATGAAACTGATCAGGTTGCCCGGCTGCGCGATCACCCGGCCGATGCCGGCCACCATCGCCGGGCCGATGAAGAACGTGCTGCCGAAGGCGAGCAGGAACTGGCTCGCATACATCTGCTCGGGGCGGGTGAGGCTGGTGGCATCGGCATCCATGAAGCAGCCGGTACAGATGGCCGCCACTGCGATGATCAGATGTTCGGCAACCCGCGCCGGGTTGATCAGCCACGCGCTGGCCGCCACGCCGACCACCGCGCCCAGCAGCATCAGCGCGAACAGGGTCTGCAGTTGCGTGTTGGCCAGGCCCAGCGTCTGGAAGAAGCCGATGGCGCCGGTGCTTTGTTCGGACAGCACCAGCCGGATCAACAGGATCGCCAGCCCCAGCCGCAACATGTCCGCACTGGCCAGCCAGCGCGTGTTGATCATCGGGTTGCGGCGGTTGTGTTCGATCCAGGCCGCCGTGCACAGCAGCACGATGGAGGCGGCCAGCACCACGCCCAGCCACGGCGTACTGGTCCACCACAGCAAGCGCCCGAGCGAGAGCACCGCGGCCAGGCCGGCGGCGCCTGCGGCGAACAGACTGAAGGTGAGGAAATGCAGCGGCTCGAACACGCGATAGCGATCGCTCGGCGGCAACTTCAGCGCTAGGGAAGGTCTGATCAACTCACCGCAGATGCGCGACACTATCGCCTTATGTAGAGGATTCATCCATGCAGCTGACGTTCGGTGACGCTGAGGGCTTGGGCAAGCGTAAGCAGACCCGGCGCGAGATCTTTCTTGCCGAGATGGAGCAGGTTGTTCCGTGGCAGC